>NZ_RAWP01000149.1:0-19217 GCF_003668935.1 Corallococcus sp. AB032C
GTGTTCTACAACCGGAAGCGGCGCCACTCCGCCCTGGGCTACGTCAGCCCAGTGGAATACGAGCGGAGGGCCGCAACCAAGAGGCTGGCAGCGTAGTCAACCTGTCCACCGAACCGGAGCAGGCCCATAGCGCCTGCTGTGGTGGAAGCCCGCCAGGGCCCTAGCACAAGCTCCGGATTGTCATGGTACAATCCGACTTATGTCCCAGTCCAACTGGAAACCGCGCCTGAAACGCTCCGAGGGCCCTCTGTACGGGGCGCTCGTCGATGCGCTCGCGGCGGACATCAGCGCGGGGCGGCTTCGCGCGGGGGACCGGCTTCCCACGCACCGGGAGCTCGCGAGCACGCTGGGGACGTCTCTGGGAACGGTGACCCGGGCTTACGCTGAAGCGGAACGGCGGGGACTCATCTGGAGCCAGGTGGGCAACGGGACGTTCGTGAAGAACCTGCGGGACGGAGACCGCTATTCGCCCCAGCTCGACCGGACGCGCATCGACCTGGGGCCCACGGCCGTGCCCATCGTCCCCGGCGACATGGGACACCTCGCGTTCGCCGCCGCGCTTCAACGGCTGAGCGAACGCGCGGACCTGGGCGCGCTTAGCGGCTATCAGGCCCATGCGGGGACGGAGGCCCAGCGGGCAGCGGGGGCCCGCTGGTTGGAGCTCGCGGGTGTGCCTGCCACGCGCGAGAACGTCATCGTGAGCAGCGGAGCCCAGCACGCGACCCTGATGGTGTTGTCCCTGCTCGCGAACGCGGACGGCCTGCTGGTGGAGGACGTCACCTATCCCGGGGTCCTCGCCGCCGCGGAGTGGCTCCGGCTGCCCACGCATCCGGTGGCGCTCGACGCGGAGGGGCTCGTGCCCGAAGCGCTCGCGGAAGCCTGCCGGAGGAGCAAGGCGCGGGTGCTCTACTGCACTCCTACGAACCACAACCCGACCACGGTCGTCATGCCCTTGAAGCGGCGGCAGGCGCTGGTGGAGGTCTGCCGGAAGTTCGACGTCACCGTCATCGAGAACGGCGCGCTGGCCCCGCTCGTGGCGAAGGCGCCCGCACCCCTGGCCGCGCTCGCGCCCGAGCGAACCTATCACCTGGGCAGCCTGTCCAAGGCGGTGCTGCCCGCGCTGCGCGTCGGCTACATCCGGGCGCCGGGTTCGTCGTGGCAGACGCTGGAGCACGCGGCCGCGGCGACGGTCTGGTCAGGGTCTCCCCTGCTGAATGAACTGGCCACGCAGTGGGTGACGGACGGCACGGCCGAGTCCCTGCGCGACGCGCGACGCTCCGAAGCCACGGCCCGGCAATCCCTGGCGGCGAAGGTGCTCAAGGGCCATCCCTATGTCGCGCACCCCAGCGCGTACTTCCTGTGGATGCCCATCCCCGAACAGCGCCGCGCCACGGAGCTGGTGGAAGCCGCCGCCGCGCGCGACGTGCTGCTCGGCCCGGCGCACCTGTTCGCGGCCCGTCCGGGTCAGGCGCCCAATGCGCTGCGGGTGTCGCTGGCCGCGGCCGGCTCCCGCGAGGCGTTGGAGCGGGGATTGAAGACGCTGGCCGAGCTGCTCGGCGCCACGTCCCCAGCACCGCGACGCCTGACCTGACGTTTCCCTTCACCTCGTCCCGAAGAGAGTGCCCATGACGCCTCCCCTGCTCCCCCGTGGTGGACTCCTGTCGCGTGCGCGCCTCGCGCTCCTCATCGCGGGACTCGCCGTCCCCTGGCAGGCAATGGGAGTGGAAGCCGGGGACGCCCTCCAGGCGCGGCTCGACTTCTCGGAGGCATCGCTCCGCTGGCCGGACCGCATCCGGGACACCCTGACGCCGCCCCGGTGGCTGCCCGAGGGCGACCGGTTCGTGTACTGGTCCAGGGTGGAGCCCTACCGGGACACGTGGGTCCTGGTGGATGCGCGGCGCCGCACCCAGCAGCCCCTGCTGGATTCGGAATCGCTGCGGTCCCAGCTCACGGAGCTGTTCGGCAAGCCGATGACGTTGCCCGTCGTCATGCCCTTCACGCTCACCACGGATGCGAAGGGAATCGTCTTCACCGTCCAGGGCCGGGCCTTCTCCCTGGGCCTCACCGACAAGCGGCTCGTGGCACTCGAACCCACGCATCCTGTCGCGATGTCGCTCGTGCCCGGCAACAGCCTGTCGCCGGACGGAGCGACGGTCGCGGTACAGCGGGACGCGGGGTTCGCCGTGGTGGACGCGAAGGGCGCGACACGGATGGAGCGCACCGGCACGGAGGACTCGCCCTGGCGGCTGCCCGAAGGCGCTTGGTCTCCCCAGGGCCGGTTCCTCGCGGTCTGGCGCGACGACATGCGGGGCATGCACCGGCTTCCGCTGGTCGACTACAGCACTCCATTGGAGAAGGTGACGTGGGTCCCCTACTCCAAGACGGGCACTCCGCTGATGCGCTCGGAGCTGCACTTCGTGTCGGTGGAGTCGGGGCAGGTGACGCCCGCCCCCGGTGACGCGGTGGAGAGCTACGACTGGTTCGCGGGCTGGCGTCCGGACGGCAGCGAGGCGCTGGTGCTCCAGCTGTCTCGGGATGGCAAGCGGCTGGACCTGGTGGCGGTGGAGCCGGTGACGGGCAAGCGCCGCCGCGTGCTGCGGGAGGAACGGAAGGAGACCTTCGTGGCGGCGCTGGAGTTCTCGGTGGGAGGATGGTCGCAGCAGGTGAAGCCGCTGCCGGACAACCAGCACTTCCTCTGGATGTCTGAGCGCGATGGCTGGCGTCACGTCTACCTGTATGACTATTCCGGCAGGCTCGTGCGCCAACTCACCGAGGGCGCGTTTCCGGTCCACACGGTGGTGGGCATCACGCCAAAGTCAGACGCCTTCTTCGTCACCGCGTCCGCCGAGCCCGGAGCCCCCTATGACCGGTCGGTGTATCGGGCACGAACCGCGGGCGGGGCACTGAAGCGGCTGACGCCCGAGCCCGGACTTCACCGGCCCGTGTTGGCCCCCTCCACGGGCTACTTCGTGGATGGGCACTCCACACGGGAGCAGCCCAGGGTCTGGGACGTGGTGTCCACGGAGGGGCGCCCCGCCTTCCGCTACGCGAAGTCAGACACGAGTGCCCTGGCGGAGCTGCACTACACGCCGCCGGAAGGCATCACGGTCAAGGCCACGGACGGCGTCACACCCCTGTACGGCGCGCTATACAAGCCGAGGGACTTCGATCCGAAGAAGCGCTACCCGGTCATCGACGTCATCTACGCGGGGCCGTTCACGACGGTGGTGCCCTGGAGCTACGTGGGCCCGTATGAATCGATCATCGCGCACTCGCTGGCGCAGCTCGGGTTCATCGTGATGGTGCTGGACGCGAGGGGCACGCCAGGACGGGGCAAGGCCTTCCAGGACGTGAACTATGGCCGCGTGGGCCAGACGGAGATTCCAGACCACGTCGCGGCGCTGAAGCAGGCAGGAGCCAGCCGGCCCTACATGGACCTGGAGCGGGTGGGCATCCACGGCCATTCCTGGGGCGGATACTTCGCGCTGCGAGGCATGCTGACGGCGCCGACGTTCTTCAAGGCAGGCTACGCGGGAGCACCAGGCGCCCTGACGGAAGAGGCCGTCATCAACGAGCCGAACATGGGCCTGCTGGCAGACAATCCAGAGGGCTACGCGGCGGGCTCCAACGAAGCCCTGGCGGACAAGCTCCAGGGAGCGCTCAAGCTGATGCACGGAACGAGCGACGTGAACGCATCGCTGTCCACGACGATGCGGATGGCCCAGGCACTGGTGCGCGCGAACAAGCACTTCGACCTGTTGATCATGCCCGGCGAGGGACACGGCCCCGAAGGCAGGTACTACCGGGACGACGTGCGCCGCTTCTTCCTGCGGGAACTGGGGCAGCCCCGGTGAGGACACATTCATGAAGCGACTGGGATTGGCACTGCTGCTGGGACTGCTCCTATCGGGCTGCGCGACGACGCGAGTCGTGCGCCTGGAGGTCGATGGCGACGAGCAAGTCACTGTCACGCCCCGGGAGGAGGAAGGCGCATCTCCCTTCGAAGCCCGATTGGAGGAGGACGAGTTCAAGGCAGCGGTGAAGACGCTCGCCAGGGACGTGCGCCCCTTCGCCCATCCCCTGCGGCAAGCACGCGAGCTGTTCGGCCTGCCGGAGCGCCGCGGCCTCTTCGGCTTCCGGGAGCGGACCCGGCAGATCATCCCACTGGGCGAGGAAGAAGCACGGGAGCTGCGGCTTCTGGATGCGTCGGACGACCTGACGCGCGGCTATCAGCAGTGGTGCGGCAAGAAGCGCAAGCAGCCGGGAGACTGCCTGCGCTTGCTGGAGGAAGGCCCCTTGCTGGTCAGCGACGGCCGCTACGCGCTGGCGATGGCCATCGCGATGGACTCCGTCTGGAACGAGACGGCCGAAGCCCTGGCGGGCATGGCCAGCCCCCAGGCCGTCATGGCCACGATGACCTCCGCCGTGACGATGTACCTGCTGTTGTGGGCCATGCCGGAGCCTGTCTCCAAGGGACTGGCCGCTCTCATCACCGCCACGGCAATTGCCTACCTGGGCGTGGACACCGTGTGGACCCTCCTCGACGGGTGGCTGACGCTGGTGCGCCACGTGGACCAGGCCACCACGTTCGTCCAGGTGCGCGACGCGGGCGAGGCCTATGGAGCAGTGATGGGGAGGAATGCCGCGCGCATCTTCGTGATGCTGGCCACGGCGGCGATTGGCAACACGGCGGGACTCGCGATGAAGGCTCCCACCCTGCCGGGCTCCGCGCAGGCGGCGGTCGCCGTGGAGACGCAGGCGGGCCTCCAGTTCGTGTCTCTCTCAGGCGTGCGCTCCGTGGCCATGACGGCCGACGGTTTCACCATCGCGCTGGCCCCCAACGCGGTGGCGATGTCATCGCGGTCCGGGAAGCCCCAGCGCCACCACCTGGCCACCATCCGCAATGAGAAGTCCGCGAAAACCGGCGGGCCGTGGACCCCTCGATTTCGGCGCCTCTTCAAGCGGGCTGGGATGGAGCTGAACGACCCGGAGAACATCGTCGAAGTCGCAGGCCACCGGGGACCACATCCCAGGGCGTATCATGAGCAGGTCTTGCAGGAACTGAGTACCGCCATGGAAACCTGCCGGACCGTCGTGCACTGCCGCGAAGTCCTGACGAATGCACTCAGAGGACTCGCCAAGGAAGCCTCCACGCAGGGGACCCCGCTCAATCAACTCCTGACCTCGCGACAGGGGCGCTAGAACCCCCCCATGGCTGCCCGATTCTTCGAACTCACCGAGGATGTTCAGGAAGGCATCTGGGTACTGGAGGTCCCCTGGAATGAGCTGCGCCAGGAAGAAGAAGACCCCTGGATGTTCACGAAGGGGAGTCGTGTCCACGTGGAAGGACACCTGACCGTTCCCATCGGAGACCCCGGTCGCCCCCATGACTTCTGCCGGATTCCCTTTGGCCTGACGCCCATCGTTCACATCAAGCTCGCAAATGTGCTTCTGGAGCACGCGGCTGACGACGTGCAGCTCATCCCCGTCACCATCCCGAAGCACCCCGACCAGTACGCACTCCTCGTTGCCACGAAGCTCATTCGCTGCATCGACGAGAAGGCCTCCACGGCAGTTCGCCACTGGGAAGCCCAGCACGGCCGTCCGGAAAAGCTGGGCCAGTACCGCTCCGTCTACGGCATGCGCATCGACAAGGCGAAGGTGGGTGACGCGAAGATCTTCCGGCCCTGGGGCTGGAACGTCTCGCTCATCGTCTCCGAGGACCTGAAGACAGCCCTGGAGCGCACCGGCGCCACCGGCATGTACTTCACGGAGGTGTAATGCCCTCAACATCCGGGGCCCCCACCACCCCGGAGACAGCCGTGCCCGGTGCTTCCCCCAGGTGGAGCGTTCACCTATGACGCCTTCCCGTAGGTGAGCACCGGGGGCGGACCACGTGAAGGCGGACGAACTGTTCAACGGGCCCGGAGAGATGGCCGCCCGGATGCGCGAGAAGGACTGGGCGGCCACGCCGCTCGGTCCCGTGGAGGGCTGGCCCGTCTCTCTGCGGACGCTCGTGCGGACCCTGCTCCATTCGCTCCACCCCATGGTCCTCATGTGGGGACCCCAGCTCATCCAGCTCTACAACGACGCCTTCATGCCCAGCTTCGGCAGGGGGAAGCATCCCGAGGCGCTCGGGAAGTCCGCCACCGAGGTCTGGCCGGAGGCCTGGCCCATCATCGGACAACAGTTGGAAGACGCGATGCGCGAGGGACGGCCCAGCTGGAACGAGGATCAGCTCGTCCCCATCTTCCGCAATGGCCGCATCGAGAACGTCTACTGGACCTACAGCTACTCCCCCGCCTTCGACGACGATGGGAAGGTCCACGGCACGCTGGTGGTCTGCACGGAGACCACCTCCCGGGTGCTCGGAGAACAGGCCTTGCAGCGCAGCCAGGAGCGGCTCCGCCGCGTCGTGGAGGCCTCCGGCGCGGGCACCTGGGAGCTGGACGTGCGCCGCGGCCAGATGCAGGTGGACGAGCGGATGGCCCAGCTCTTCGGCCTCCCGGAGCCGGGGATGTTCAGCCTGGAGCGGGTGCTCGACCGCGTCCACCTCGACGAGCGCGCGGCGCTGCGCGAAGCCATCTCAGCCACGCTTGAGGGAAGGACGCAGGGCCGCTACGTCATCGAGCACCGTGTGGTGGAAGACCCGGGACACCCCACCCGCTGGCTCGAGGCCCGCGGACAGGTGACCTTCGACGCCGAAGGCCGCGCCCTCCAGTTCGTCGGAACAGCGCTCGACATCAGCGACCGCAAGCAGGCCGAGGCGGACAGCCTGCGCGCACGCCAGGAACTCCAGGCGCTCCTCACGTCACTCGGCGGTGGCACCCCGTGCGGGTGAGCCTGCGCGACGAGGGCCCCGGCGTCCCATTGGAACACCCCGCGCGCATCTTCCACTTCGAGCTGCCGTTGGACTAGGAGAGCCCCATGCCCCGCTCGGACAGCTTCATGGAGTACACGGTCGAACTGCTGAAGCCGCTCGGCCCGGTGCAGGCCCGCTCGATGTTCGGCGGTTGGGGCCTGTACTTCGGCGGCCGGATGTTCGGCCTCATCATCCAGGGCCAGCTCTACCTGAAGACGGACGAGGTCACCCGCCCCGACTTCGAGGCAGAAGGCTGCCGGCCCTTCATCTACCAGAGCCGCGGCAAGGAGCAGCCCATGAGCTACTGGACGCCGCCCGCGGACGCCGAGGACGACGGCCGCCGGATGCTGCCCTGGGCCCGCCGCGCCGTGGACGCCGCCAACCGCGCCGCGATGAAGAAGGCCGCGAAGAAAGCCCCCGCGGCCAAGAAGGCACCGGCGGCCAAGAAGGCACCGGCCGCGAAGAAGGCACCGGCGGCCAAGAAGGCCCCTGCCGCGAAGAAGAAGCCCGCCGCGAAGAAGAAGCCCGTCAGGCGGTCTTGATGTTGGCCACGTCGCCGAGCCCCAGCTCGGCGATGGAGACCTCGCGCATGCGGAACTTCTGCACCTTGCCGGTGACGGTCATCGGGAAGCTGTCCACGAGCTTCCAGTGGCGGGGAATCTTGAACGTGGAGATGCGGCCGGTGCAGAAGGCCGTCAGCGCCTCCACCGTGAGCGAGGCGCCGGACTTCAAGCGCACCCACGCCATCACCTCCTCGCCGTACTTCACGCTGGGCACGCCGATGACCTGCGCTTCGGAGATCTCCGGGTGCGTGTGGAGGAACTCCTCCACCTCGCGCGGGTACACGTTCTCGCCGCCCCGGATGATCATGTCCTTGATGCGGCCGACAATCTTGACGTAGCCCTCCCCGTCCATGGTCGCCAGGTCACCGGTGTGCATCCACCCCGCCCGGTCGATGGCCGCCGCCGTGGCCGCCGCGTTCTCCCAGTACCCGAGCATCACGCTGTAACCGCGCGTGCACAGCTCCCCCGGCTGCCCCTGCGGCACCACCGCGCCCGAGTCCGGATCCACCACCTTCACCTCCAGGTGCGGGTGCACGCGGCCCACCGTGGCCACCCGCTTCTCCAGCGTGTCATCCAGCGGGTTCTGCGTGGACACCGGGGACGTCTCCGTCATGCCGTAGCAGATGGTGACCTCCTCCATGTGCATCCGCGACTGCACCTGCTTCATCACCTCCACCGGACACGGCGAGCCCGCCATGATTCCGGTGCGCAGCGTGCGCAGGTCGAACTCGCTGAAGCGCGGGTGGTCCAACTCCGCGATGAACATCGTGGGCACGCCGTAGAGCGACGTGCAGCGCTCGGCCTGCACCGTCTGGAGCACCGCCAGCGGGTCGAACGCCTCGCCCGGAATCACCATGGCCGAGCCGTGCGACGTACAGGCCAGGTTGCCCATCACCATGCCGAAGCAATGGTAGAAGGGCACCGGGATGCACACGCGGTCCTCCGGCCCGTAGCGCAGCACCTCGCCCACGAAGAAGCCGTTGTTGAGCACGTTGTGGTGGGACAGCGTCGCGCCCTTCGGGAAGCCCGTGGTGCCGGACGTGTACTGGATGTTGATGGGGTCATCGAACTGGAGCGACAACTCCCGCGCCTCCAACACTTCGTCGCCGATGTTCGCGCCGCCCTTCACCAGCCGGTCCCAGTCCGAGTCCAGCACCAGCGCCTCGCGCAGGACCGCGCACCGGGGCCGCACCTCCGCCAGCATCTGGGTGTAGTCCGTCTGCCGGAAGCCCTTCGCCAGGAGCAGCACGCTCACGCCGGCCTGGTTGAGCGCGTACTCCAGCTCCGACGTGCGGTAGGCGGGGTTCAGGTTGACCAGGATGGCGCCCGTGCGCGCGAGCGCGTACTGCGACACGGTCCACTCGAAGCGGTTGGGGGACCAGAGCCCCACCCGGTCGCCCTTCTGGACGCCCAGCGCCAGCAGGCCCTTGGCCACCGCCGTCGTCGCATCCCAGAACTGCCGCCAGGTGACGCGGTAGTTCTGCGAGGCCACCACCAGCGCATCACGGTCGCCGTAACGTTCGACGGTACGGCGCAGGTTCTGACCGATGGTCTCCCCCAGCAGCGGAGTGGTGCTGGTGCCATGGGCATAGGACAGGGCGGTCGTCATGACCTCATCGTCCTCAGGGTGCCCCGGCCCCGCAAGCGTCAGCGCCCCCTCCCTGCCCCCTGGCTGGCCGGACGGCCGCGACGTTTTCCCGCCAACGGCATCCACGTCCAGAACCCAGCCGTTACGCCCCGGGATGCCGGGAAAAGACCCATCCCGCCGCCATCAGCCCTCCGGGCGGCGGAAACAAGGAAAACGCCGTCACGGCACGCTATCCTGACGCAACGCCCCATGGACGATCCGAACGCCCGACTGGTTGCCACCCTGCTGGAGGCGCGGCAGCGCCACTGCTTCCCCCCGGACGTGCGCAAGGCCGCGCCGGAGTTCGTCGCGCAAGTGCTGGGGCTGCTCTTCCCCCACTTCGCGGAGCGGCTGGAGTGCAACGCCGCCGCCGTGCGCCGGGACGTCACCGCCGTGGAGGCGAGCCTCCAGCGCATCCAGGCGCTGCTCGCGCCGCACTACCCCGTCACCGACGCGGGCATGTCGTCCCGCTTCATGGCGAAGCTGCCGGACCTCTACGAGTGGCTCCAGCAGGACGCGCGCGCCATCTTTGAAGCGGATCCCGCCGCGCGCAGCGTGGACGAAGTGGTGCTCACCTACCCGGGCTTCTACGCCATCGCCATCTACCGCGTGGCGAACGCGCTGCACCGGCTGAACTTCCCCCTGCTGCCGCGCCTGCTCACCGAATACGCCCACCAGCGCACCGGCGTGGACATCCACCCGGGCGCCACCATCGGCCGCAAGTTCGTCATCGACCACGGCACGGGCCTGGTCGTCGGCGAGACGACGGTGATTGGCGACAACGTGAAGCTCTACCAGGGCGTCACGCTGGGCGCGTTGATGGTGGAGAAGGCGCTGGCGGACCGGAAGCGCCACCCCACCATCGAGGACGACGTCGTGGTGTACGCGAACGCCACCATCCTCGGAGGCGGCACGGTGGTGGGCAAGGGCAGCATCATCGCCGGCAACGCGTGGCTCACGCAGAGCGTGCCCGCCCAGTCCGTCGTCACCCGCCGCAGCGAGGTGCGCGCGCGCCACGGTGAAGAGGGCCTGGACGTCCTCGACTACCAGATTTGAGTCTTCCTCCCACGCAGTGCCCGTTCCCCATTCACAGGAGACGCCATGAAGGTCGACAACATCCTGCAGACCATTGGCAACACGCCGCACGTGCGCATCAACCGGCTGTACCCGTCGCGCGTGACGGTGCACCTGAAGCTGGAGCGCGCCAACCCGGGCGGCAGCATCAAGGACCGCATCGGCCTGGCGATGATTGAGGACGCGGAGAAGAAGGGCATCCTCAAGGAGGGCAGCGTCATCATCGAGCCGACGAGCGGCAACACCGGCATCGGCCTGGCCATGGTCGCCGCGGTGAAGGGCTACAAGCTCATCCTGGTGATGCCGGAGTCCATGAGCATCGAGCGCCGCCGCGTGCTGGCCGCCTACGGTGCCCAGTTCGACCTGACGGAGCGCGCCAAGGGAATGAAGGGCGCCATCGCCCGCGCCCAGGAGCTCGTCTCGCAGACGCCCAACGCGTGGATGCCGCAGCAGTTCGAGAACGAGTCCAACATCGAAGTCCACAAGCGCACCACCGCGCAGGAAATCCTGAACGACTTCCCGGACGGGCTGGACTACCTCATCACGGGCGTGGGCACCGGCGGCCACATCACCGCGTGCGCCGAGGTGCTCAAGGCGAAGTGGCCCAAGCTGAAGGTGTTCGCGGTGGAGCCGGTGAAGTCCCCTGTCATCAGCGGCGGCCAGCCGGGCCCGCACCCCATCCAGGGCATCGGCGCGGGCTTCATCCCGAAGAACCTGCACACG
This sequence comes from Corallococcus sp. AB032C, assembly GCF_003668935.1. Taxonomy (NCBI): domain Bacteria; kingdom Pseudomonadati; phylum Myxococcota; class Myxococcia; order Myxococcales; family Myxococcaceae; genus Corallococcus; species Corallococcus sp. AB032C. Next base: position 10,850 of record NZ_RAWP01000149.1, read on the forward strand.
GAGGCCCTCGACGGCACCATCCAGGTGGATGAGAAGGACGCCTTCGAGTTCGCCCGCCGCGCCGCGCGCGAGGAGGGCATCTTCGTGGGCGTGTCCTCCGGCGCCTCGCTGTCCGCGGTGAACCAGAAGCTGGCGGAGATGCCGGACGGCAGCCGCGTGCTCGCCTTCTGCTACGACACCGGCGAGCGCTACCTCTCCGTGGAGAACCTCTTCCCCGCGCAGTAGCCGTCGTCGTGCACCCCGGTCCGGGTGGAACTCACCCGGGCCGGTACGCGCGCACCCGCTCCACCAGCCGGTCCATCTCCTCGGGCGTGTTGTAGAAGTGCGGCGACAGGCGGATGCGCCCGCGCCGGACGGAGTGGGACACCGTCTTCTCCGCCAGGTACGCGCTGAGCGCCCGGACGTTCGCGCCCGGCGGCAGGAAGGTGAGGATGCCCGCGCGGTCCTTCGGCTCGGGGCCCACGTCGCAGCCCAGGTTGCGCAGGCCCGTGTCCAGCCGGGCCAGCAGCTCGCCAATGCGCGCGCCGATGGCGTCCGTGCCCACCTCCAGCAGCAACTCCAATGCGGCGCCCATCGCGTAGATGCCGGGGTACGCGGCGCTGCCCTCCTCGAACTTCGCCGCGTCCGCGCGCAGCTCGAAGTGCGAGCGGTTGAAGTTCCACGCGTCCGTGGTGCTGCGCCAGCCCACCAGCGCGGGCCGCACGCGCGGCAGCACGTCCTTCGCCACGTACAGGAAGCCGATGCCGGAGATGCCCAGCATCCACTTGTGGCTGTCCGCGCTGAGGAAGTGCACGCGGCTCTTCTTCACGTCCACCGGGATGCAGCCCACGCTCTGGATGCCGTCCACGCACAAGAGCACGCCGGAGCGCTCACAGAGTTCGCCCAGTGCATCCAGGTCCGTGCGATGGCCGGTGGCGAACTGCACCGACGACACCGCCACCAGCCGCGTGCGCGGAGTGAGCACGGACGCCACCGCCTCCGGCGTCACGCCGCCATTCGGCGTGGGAATCTCACGAACCTCCACGCCCCGGTTCTTCAGGTGCAGCCACGGGTAGACGTTGGAGGGGTACTCGAGGCTCGTGGCGACGGCGACCTCGTCTCCGGGTTGCCAGTCCAGGCCTTCCGCCACCAGCCCCAGGCCGTGGCTGGTGTTGCGCACGAAGGCCACCTCCTCCGGTGATGCGCCGATGATGCGCGCGGCGAGCCCGCGCACCTTCTCGCTCTGGGCCTCCCAGCCGCGCTCATGGAGGACGCCGTGATTCACCACGTCGTCCATCCAGGACTTCACCGCGGCGGCGGCACGCGTGCTGGTGGGCGCGACCCCGGCGTGGTTGAGGTAGAGCTGTTCCTTCAGGACGGGGAACTCGGCGCGGTAGGACTCGAACGAGACGCTCATGGGTGGCGAGTGTAGCCACCCATCCACCGCTCACGTCACGAGCCGTAAGCCCCGTCGACTACAGGACGACCAGCAGGCCCAGCGACGCCGTGGGGTACACCGTGCGCAGGCCCAGGTTGCTGTTGCCCACCTGGAGCTCGCGCACGTCCGTGAAGGTGAAGCCCGGACCCGCCCGAGCCGACAGGCCCACGCGCCCGGAGCCCGGCCGCCACATCACGCCCAGCGTCGGCTCCAGGAAGGCCGTCGTCGTGTAGTCCTTGCGGTCCGGCATCGCCGCGCCGTCCGGGCGCGCGACGAACTCCTCCAGGCCCAGCGTCATCCCCACGAATGGACGCACCGTGCCGTCCGCCAGGAAGGCCAGCGTGTAGCGGCTGTCCACGCCCACGCCGAAGTTGAGCTTCACGTCGGCGCCCCCCACGTTGGTGAAGCGCGCCTTCGCCCCCAGCGACCGGTTCCACCCGCCCGCGCGACCCAGGAGGCCGAACGCGAACCGAGAGTCCCGCGACGGCGCGACCTCCGCCCGGATGCCGTACAGCGAGCCGTCCAGCGCGGGCGGCTGCAGCTCCAGCAGGAACGCCCCGCGCCGCTGCTGCTCCTGCCCCGTGGACGAGGACGCCATGTCCTGGGCCATCGCCGGCACCGACACCAACGCCGCACCCACCGCCACAGCCTTCACCCACTGCATCGACCGCTTGGACTCGACTCGCATGGCCCGTCTCCTTCGGTTTAGCCGGACGACTAACTTAGTCACACGACTAACTAAGACCGGCAACGCGGGATGTCAAGCCGACGAGCGGTCGCCGGCCTTGCGGGGGTGGGAGGCGGTGCCCTATGGGTCTGGGATGCCATCCCCCCGCCGTGGCAAGACGCCGCCTCCCCCCACCGCTCCGGAGCCTGACGCCCGGGCGCGCCTCATCGCCGCCGGCCAGCGCGTGTTGGGGGAGCGCGGCTACGACGCCGCCACGGTGAAGGAGGTGGCTCGCGAGGCCGGGGTGAACCAGGGCCTGGTGCACTACTACTTCGGCAGCAAGGACGCGCTGCTGCTGGCTGTCACCCAGGAGGCGAGCCGGCAGTACCTGTCGGAGCTGGAGCGGCTGCGCGCGCAGACTCCGGCGGAGGAGCTGGCGCAGACGGCCTTCGCCTGGGGCGAGAAGCTGGCCACGGACGCGCCGGGAACGTGCCGGTTGCGTTACGAGCTGTTCGCGCTGGGGCTGCGCAACCGGGAGCTGACGCCCGCCGTCGCGCAGCTGTTGGGCCAGGGCGACGAGGAGATCGCCCGCACCGTGGCGCACGTGCGCACGGGTCACGACTCGGCCCCCACCGCCGAGGACCTGCACTACGCGGTCATCATCAAGGCGTGCGTGGACGGGCTCGCGCTGCACCACCAGTTGGACAAGAGCTTCGACCCGCTGCCCGTGTACGCGCTGCTGCGGCGGATCATGCTCGCGAGCATCGAGCAGCCCGCCCCGCCTCGCGCACCCGCGCGCAAACCGAAGGCCCAGGGCCGGCGTGGCACGCGCTCGTCACGCGCGCGCAAGGCGCCGGGCCCTCGCCGTCGCTGAAGGCAGCGGCCAGGCCAGCGCCAGCCCCAGAACAGACATTCAACATTCAGTGGCATCGCCAACCCGGCGGGGCGCAGGATGCCCCGCATGGACTTCCAGCCTTCCGCCAGGACGACCGAATACCTGGAGCGCGTGAAGCGCTTCATGGCTGACCACATCGAGCCGGTGGAGGCCGAATACCTCCAGGCCCTGCACGCGATGGAGGCCGGTGGTGATTGGCGCCAGTGGAAGGTGCCGCCGGTGATGGTGGAGCTCAAGGCCCGCGCGAAGGCCGCGGGGCTGTGGAACCTCTTCCTCCCGGACGCGAAGCTGGGCGCGGGCCTGAGCACGCTGGAGTACGCGCCGCTCGCGGAAGCCATGGGCCGCAGCTTCATGGCGCCGGAGGTCTTCAACTGCAGCGCCCCCGACACCGGCAATATGGAGGTGCTCTGGCGCTACGGCTCGCCGGAGCAGCAGGAGCAGTGGTTGAAGCCGCTGCTCGCGGGCGACATCCGCTCCGTGTTCTGCATGACGGAGCCGGACGCCGCGTCGTCGGACGCCACCAACATGCAGGCCACCGCCGAGGTGGACGGCGACCACGTGGTCCTCAACGGCAAGAAGTGGTGGTCCAGCGGCCTGGGCCACCCCAACGCGAAGGTGGCCATCTTCATGGGCCGCACGTCGCAGGCGGGCGCGGACCGCCACCACCAGCACTCCATGGTCCTGGTGCCCATGGACGCGCCGGGCGTGGAGATCATCCGCATGCTGCCCGTGTACGGCGACCATGACGCCCCGCACGGCCACGGCGAGGTGCACTTCCACGACGTGCGGCTGCCGGTGTCCGCGCTCATCTCCGGGCCGGGCATGGGCTTTGAAATCGCGCAGGGGCGCCTGGGGCCGGGCCGCATCCACCACTGCATGCGCTGTATCGGCGCGGCGGAGCGGGCGCTGGAGTTGATGATCGACCGGGGCATGGGCCGCACCGCGTTCGGCAAGCCGCTCATCAACCTGGGCGGCAACCGCGAGCGCGTGGCGGAGGCGCGCATCGCCATCGACCAGGCGCGCCTGCTCACGCTGTACGCGGCGTGGAAGCTGGATGACGTGGGCGCGATGGGCGCGATGACGGAGATTTCGGCCATCAAGGTCGTGGCGCCCAACGTGCTCCAGAAGGTGGTGGACGACGCCATCCAGGTGCACGGCGGCGCGGGTGTGTCGCGCGACACGCCGCTCGCGGGCTTCTTCGCCCAGGCGCGCAGCCTGCGCATCGCGGACGGCCCGGACGAAGTGCACAAGGGCGTCATCACCCGCATCGAGCTCGCGAAGCGCGGCTTCAGCAAGGGAGGTTGAACATGACGGCTCCGGTCTCCATCCCGCTGGACGAGGGCAAGGCCGTGCGCTCCGGCGAGGCGCTGGACGTGCCCGCGGTGGACGCGTGGCTGAAGGCCCAGGTGCCCTCGCTCCAGGGCACGCCGGAGGTGACGCAGTACACGGGCGGCGCCTCCAACTGGACCTACCGGCTCAAGTACGAGAACCGCGACCTCATCCTGCGCAGGCCGCCCTCGGGCACCAAGGCGAAGTCCGCGCACGACATGTCGCGCGAGTTCACGGTGCAGCAGGCGCTCAAGCCCGTGTATCCGGTGGTGCCCACCATGGTGGGGCTGTGCCAGGACCCGGCCGTGCTGGGCGCGGAGTTCTACGTGATGGACCGCATCCCCGGTCTCATCCCGCGCAAGCACCTGCCCAAGGGGCTGGACCTGGACAAGGCCCGCACGCGCCAGCTGTGCCTCAACGTGGTGGATCAGCTCATCGCGCTGCACGGCGTGGACGCGCAGGCGGTGGGCCTCCAGTCGCTGGGCAAGGGGCCGGGTTATCCGCAGCGGCAGATTTCCGGCTGGTCCGACCGCTACGAGAAGGCGCGCACCTGGAACGTGCCCCGCATGAAGCACACGCGCGAGTGGCTGGCCGCGCACGTGCCGCCGGACATCAAGACGTGCGTCATCCACAACGACTGGCGCTTCGACAACGTGGTGCTCAAGCCGGAGGACCCCACGCAGGTCATCGGGGTGCTGGACTGGGAGATGGCCACGCTGGGCGACCCGCTGATGGACCTGGGCAACACGCTGGCCTACTGGGTCCAGGCGGATGACGACGCCTTCCTGCGCATGACGCGAAGGCAGCCCACGGACCTGCCCGGCATGCTCACGCGCGAGGAGGTGGTGGCGTACTACCTGGAGCGCACCGGCCTGAAGCCCGCCAACTGGACCTTCTACGAGGTCTACGGCGTGTTCCGGCTCGCGGTCATCGCGCAGCAGATCTACTACCGCTACCACCACAAGCAGACGCGCAACCCGGCGTTCAAGAACTACTGGCTCATCGTCAACTACCTGGCCTACCGCTGCCGGCAGCTCATCAAGAAGGCGGGGGGCTGAAGATGGGCGCGCTCTACCTCATCCGCCACGGCCAGGCGTCCTTCGGCGCGAAGGACTACGACAAGCTGTCGGACGTGGGCGTGCAGCAGGCGCGCGTCCTGGGCGAAGCGCTGCGCACGCGGCTGCCGAAGGTGGACGCCGTGGTGACGGGCACCATGCTGCGCCACCGCGAGACGGCGGACGCGTGCCTCCAGGCGCTGGGCCAGCCGGAGGAGCCGGTGCGGACGGCAGGGTTCAACGAGTTCGACCACGAGGAGGTCGTGCACCGGCACACGCCGCGCTACGCGGACTTCGCCGTGCTGCGCGAAGAACTGGCCGCGATGAAGGACCCTCGCCGCGCGTATCAGGACCTGTTCACCCAGGCCGTGGGGCGCTGGGTCGCGGGCGGACACGACAGCGAGTACCGGGAGTCCTGGAGCGCGTTCAAGGCGCGCTGCCTGGAGGCGCTGGCGGCGCTGTTGGCTTCGCTGGGGCCCTCCAGGACGGCGCTGGTGTTCACTTCCGGCGGACCCATCACGGCCATCAGCCAGGACCTGCTGGGCATCCCGGACGAGCACGCGTTCCGGACGAACTGGACGCTGGCGAACTGTGGAATCACGAAGGTCATCTACAGCGAGCGGGGCCGGTATCTGTCCACTCTCAACGAGCATGGACACTTCGAGGGCGAACACCGCGCGCTCATCACCTACCGCTGAGGTGGGGGGCTCGCGTAGCGTGAGCCCATGACGCGGTGCCTGCTCAACATCGACCTGGGGGAGCTGCCCGGGGAGGACGAACAGCTCTACGCGCTCGCGCACCTGGCGAACATCGCCTGCGGAGGCCACGCGGGGGATGCGGCGTCCATGCGTCGGGCGCTGGAGCTGTGCGAGCGCCACGGCACGCTGGCGGGCGCGCATCCGTCCTACGCGGACCGCGAGAACTTCGGGCGCAAGGCGCTGGACGTGGCACCGGAGGTGCTGCGCGCGCAGGTGGCGGAGCAGTGCGGACAGCTGGCCTCGCTGGCTCGCGAGCGCGGCGTGCTGGTGCGGCATGCGAAGCCGCATGGAGCGCTGTACCACGCGGCCAACAAGTCCCCGGAGCTGGCGCGCGCGGTGGTGGACGGCGTGGTGGAGGCCCTGGGGACGGACGTCACGTTCGTGGGGCCCGGCACTGGAGCGCTGAGGGACGCGGCGCGGGCGGCGGGGCTCGGGTACGCGCGAGAGGGCTTCGCGGATCGGGGCACGTTGCCGGACGGTTCATTGATTCCGCGAGGCCAGCCCGGCGCGGTGCTGACGGACGTGGCGCAGGCGCGCGAGAACACGGTGCGGCTGGCCACGGGTGGCACGGTGGACACGCTGTGCGTGCACGGCGACACGCCGGGCGCGGTGGTGCTGGCCCGCGAGGTGCGCGCGATGCTGGACGCGCTGGAGCAGCCGCCGGAGCCATTGGGAGACAGCGCGCTGCGGCTGGTGCTGCCGGAGTCGGTGGACCGGGGCCTGGCGCGCGCAGCCCTGTCCGCGCTGCCGGGCGTGCGGGACGCGGTCATCACCGAGTCCCACGCCTGCGTGTACTTCGACCCGGAGACACCGCCTGAGTCCCCGGCGCTCGTGCTGATGCGGCTGCGCGTGGCACCGGTCACGCACGTGGAGCATCCGCTCATCCGCATTCCCGTGCGCTACGACGGCGAGGACCTGGCGAAGGTGGCCGCGCACGCGGGCCTGTCCGTGGAGGAAGTGGTGCGGCGGCACATGGCACGCGAGTACAGGGTGCGCTGCGTGGGCTTCCTCCCGGGCTTCGCGTACCTGGGGGACGTGGATCCGAGCATCGCGTGTCCCCGCCTGCCGGTGCCGCGCACGCGGGTGCCGGCGCTCGCGGTGGGCATCGCCGGGAAGCGCACGGGTGTGTATCCGTTCGCGTCGCCTGGAGGCTGGAACCTCGTGGGCACCGCGCTGGACTTCACCGCGTTCGACCCCAAGCGAGGCACGGAACTCCAACTGGGAGCCCGCGTGCGCTTCGAACGAGTGCAGCCATGACAGCGTGGCTCGAGATCACCGGCCTGGGCGCCCCCGCCACCGTGCAGGACGGTGGACGGCCCGGCGTCATGCATCACGGCGTGCCACCCGGCGGCGCGTGGGTGCCGGAGCTGCTCGTCGCGGCGAACCGCGCGGTGAGCAATGCACCTGGCGCCGCGGCGTTGGAAGCCTTCGGTAGGTTGGAGCTTCGAGCCCGGGGCCGCGACGTTCGCGTGTCCGTGGATGGCGAAGCCCCCAGCGTCCTCGCGGACGGCGCCACGCTCACCGTGCCCGCGCCCACCCGGCACTCCGTGCATTACGTGGCCGTGGACGGCGCGCTCGCGGTGCCCGAAGTCCTTGGCGGCCAGGGCACGCTGTGGGTGGCACGCCTGGGCGGCTGGGAAGGCCGTCCCCTGCGCACCGGCGACCGGCTCCCGCTGGGCTCTCCCGCCACGCCAGTTGCCGCTCCTTCCGAGGCCGGCCTGTCACGTCTCACGGAGGCCCTGGACCCCGCTGCCCCGCTGCGCGTGCTCCTGGGCCCGGATGCGTCCCGCTTCAGCGACGCGGCCGTGGCGCTCCTCCTGGGCAGCACCTTCACCGTGTCGCCCTCCAGCGACCGCGTGGGCCAGCGACTGGACGGACCTCCCGTGCCCCACGGCGACGAGGGCGGGGGCACCTGCCGCCCCATGGTGCGCGGCGCCATCCAGGTCACCCTCTCCGGCACTCCCATCGTGATGGGCCCGGACCACCCCACCACCGGGGGCTATCCCCTCATCGCCGCCGTCATCCGCGCGGACTGGGGCCGCCTGGGGGTCCGCCGTCCAGGCGCCCCGGTGCGCTTCCAGGCAGTGACCCTGGAGGTCGCTCGCGACGCCTGGATGACCCACCCTGCTCGGCCCGCCGGGGCAACTTCCGACCCGGCCCGGCCGATACTGGGGGCATGACTCCTCCGAAGATTGGCCCGCGCCCCACCACCACGCCCCGCACGCAGGAGCCGGCCCTCCCGCCGCG
>NZ_RAWP01000014.1:0-127751 GCF_003668935.1 Corallococcus sp. AB032C
GGCTTGCGCGCTGCGCGCGCTCGCCCCTGATGTCCATCAAGCTGCGCGGCGCGCTGACGCGCGCCTCCAGCGATGGCCATCAACCAGCCGGCTCACCCGACCATCAACAAAGGTGCGCGGCAACACCGACGAGACGCCCATGCGCGTGCTGGACGTGAAGAAGACGAAGCAAGGCTACCTCTGGACCTTCCTCACCCAGACACCCAAGGGCGAGTGGCTCATCGGCTACCGCTTCAGTCTGGGCCGGGCCAGCACGACGCCGAAAGACGTGCTGGGCGGCACCCGGGGCGCCCTCGTGGTGGATGCCTACACGGGCTACAACGCGGTGACGCTGCCCGAGGGGCGCGTGCGCGTCGGCTGCTGGGCGCACGTGCGCCGCCGCTTCTTCGACGCGCTGCCCACCGCGCCGGAAGCCCGCGAGGCCCTGGACTTCATCCTCGCCCTCTACCGCGTAGAGGCCCAGGCCCGCGACGCCGGCCTCGTGCGCACCGACGCCCACCGCGAGCTGCGTCAGCAGAAGAGTGCTCCCGTCCTCGCTGGGCTGCGCGCCTGGCTGGAGGAGCAGACGCCGCTCCATCCTCCGAAGGGGCCGCTGGGCCAAGCCCTCTCCTACGCCCGAAAACAGTGGGACGCCCTCACTCGATTCGTCCGCGACGCGCGCCTGCCCTTGGACAACAACCGCAGCGAGAGCGCGTTGAGAAAAGCGGCCCTGGGCAGGAAGAACTTCCTCTTCGTCGGCCATGAAGCCGCGGGGGAGAACCTCGCCGGCCTCTACGCCCTCGTCGCTACCTGCGAGGCCCACGGCGTCAATCCCGAGGACTACCTCGCCGACGTGTTGCTGCGCGTCCAGACGCACCCGAATGCGCGCATCGGAGAACTGCTGCCGCACGAATGGAAGCGTCTGCGCGCCACCAGCGCCTCCTGACGCTGCGCATCTTCTCCTCCTCGGGCCTCAATCCGTCGCCGCTCGCCCCGAGCACGACACCCGTCCGCCTTCAAGCGATCCGGCACACGTCGTTGGCCGGACGGTTACGCAGCGACCGCACACCTGCGTTCGCATGGAGGGATGCATACGTCGCACAGGACCACCTTTCGTCGGCGAACAACTCGCTGACGGTCGGGTTCTGGTCTGACATGCCCCCCGCTGCGCTCCGCGCGGCTCCCTCCAGAATCCAGGAGCAGTCCATGGTCCACACCTCGGGTATCCCTCGTCGCATCTCCCTCTGGGCAGGCGTTGCCCTGGCGCTGGTTGGCACTCTCACGGGCTGTGCTCCGCCTGGGCCGGAGGACTTGCCCGGAGAGCCCCAGGTGACCCTGGACTCACAATCCCAGGCGCTGGCCTATCCCAACGGGAGCAGCCGGACGGTGGTGTCACGGCGCGTCGTCTACAAGGACGCCTCCGGTGGCTACCAGGCGGCGCCGGGCTTCGAGCAGTTCCGCGCGGCCGGTGCCTCCGACAGCACGCTGCACGCCATCCGCATCGCCCAGGTGGAGGCCCCGAGCGTGCGCGAGGCCATCGTCTTCATGACCGCCGGGCAGAAGATCTCAAGCAGCGGGCACTCCAGCGGCGTGACAGGCCAGTCCTCCAACTGGGACGCGTCCTGCGACGGCGTCTCCTGCGCCAACGTGGTCCTGGATGGCCGCTCCCTGGCAATGAAGCTCAATGCCCTGGGCTGGTTTCCGGCGGGGAGGACGCACCTGTCCGTGGTCAACGACAACAACTTCGACCACCTGTTCGACAGCGACACGAAGCAGCGCATCGTCAACGGGTTCGTCCACTGGCTCCAGGCCCAGGTCCGACCCGAGACGCGGTCCATCTACCTGGCGGGGAGCTCCCGCGGCGGGTGTCTGGTGATGCGAATTGCCCAGGCGCTCCGCGCCAACACGGCGCTGGATGGCATCACCGTCTACGTGTCGTCGCTGGATGGCGTGTGCAGGAACAGCCAGGGCGAGCTGGGCACGTTCGACACCAAGGTGAACAACCCCGTGCGCCCCTGGGGCACGTTCTACGGCGCGTGGGCCACCAACCTGTCCTCCCAGTTCCCCCGCCGCGAGCGGCTGCACCTGTATCAGGTGGTGGGGGGCCAGGAGGTCGCGCCGGCCACCGGCATCCGCGCCTTCTCCGGGTACGCGGGCGCCACGCCTCCCTCGACGGGCACCGACCTGGACTGGGGCTGGTACAAGCAGACCTGGGTGAAGTGGCAGCACAAGGAGATTGGCAATCCGTACACCGACCCGAGCACGTCGGAGCAGCCGCTCGCTATTTCAGAGACGATTGACGCGCAGCTCACCTGGCTGGACGGGCTGCTGTAGCGGGCCCGCGGCGGTTTCAAGCGGTCATCGCAACGCATCCTGGTTGAAGTGAGCGTAGATGAGTGGTCGGCGCCTCGGAAGGCGTCGTCCATCCAGGATTTCTGCGAGGCCGATTGTTGAGAGCTTTTTCGCCGCGCTCGAGTGCGAACTGCTCGCACGCCGCCGTTTCACCACGTCTCACGACGAGGCGCGGATGGCCGCCTTCCGCTTCATCGAGGGCTGGGATAACCCGCTCCGACGCCACTCCGCGCTCGACTACGAGTCACCCGCTGGTTACGAGAAGAAGCACCGCGCTGCCGCTTGAGGGCGAAAGCGCGGAACGCTCTGCGGAACCGGGGCAACTTCACGCCTATCCCTGTGTCGGGCGTGAGGCGTTTCCGACGCTGGCGCGTACCTCGCGCATCTCGGCAGCGCGCACAGAAGGGGCGGTTTGTCGACGAATGAGCCGCTCGGCCACGGCGAGGTTGATGACCCAGCCGGCGCCCAACAGCAGCGCTCTGGCGAACTCGTCCGGCGTGCCGACGATGAGGAACCAGGGCACGGAGACCAGCACCTGTGTGCCCGCGCCCAGACCGATGGCGTAGCCTCGAATCGACCAGGCCCGGTGGCCGCCCACGTCCCGCCGCAGGATCGCGGACAGCCCCAAGGCGAGGGACAGGACCATCGCCGAGCCGAACAGGATCCGCAGGCCGTCGAGGAGCTCACCGTCGCCTTCGGCGCGGGGATAGCGCAGCGTCATCCACAAGCCCGAGAGCCCAGCCACAAGGCCGCACGCGACCAGGAGCCGCCCGGCGACGCGGTGCCAGCCGGGCCGCCGACGGCGAAAGTCCGGGGTGAATTGGAAGGCACCCAGGACGCAATACACACTGGCGCTGAGGACGTGCAGCACCACCGGTAGGGGCGATGCGAAGAACCGCGCGTTGTGCGGCGTGAGCTCGGCGCCGCCCGCCAGTTCGGCCAGACGGGCGGCGCCGGCCAGGATGGGCACGAGCGAGAGCGCGACCAGCGCAACGGGCACGAGCCGCTCGGCCTTGGTGGCGGATGTCATGGAGGTTCTTCTCCTGTCGGTGTTGGAACGATGGGCAACGCGCATGACGACGGCGACGCCTCATCCCGTGCGAACAAATAGCCCTCCGCGACTACCGACGGAATTGACTGATTCCGTTCACTTGATATGCGAAAATGCATGGACTGGCGGACGGTCAATTTCGATTGGAATCGGGCGCGGGCCTTTCTGGTCACCGCCGAAGAGGGCTCGCTCACGGCGGCGGCGCGTGCGCTCGGCATGGCGCAGCCGACACTCGGGCGTCAGGTGAGCGCGCTTGAGGATGAGCTGGGCGTGGTGCTGTTCGAGCGCGTGGGAAGGAGCCTCGCGCTGACGCCGAGCGGGCGAGAGCTACTCGACCACGTTCGAGCCATGGGCGACGCCGCGGGGCGAGTCTCGCTTGCGGCCGGCGGACAATCGCAGAGTGTCACCGGGCTGGTCCGCATCACGGCCAACGAGATCTACTCGGCCTTCCTGCTGCCGCCCCTCGTGGAGAAGCTTCGGCGCGAGGCGCGAGGCATTGACATCGAACTCATCGCAACCAACACCGCGGTCGATCTGCGCCGACGGGAGGCGGATATCGCGATCCGGAACTTCCGCCCCACCCAGCCCGACCTCATCGCCACCAGGCTCAGGGACGACCCGATGCGGCTGTATGCGGCGACCCGCTATCTTGCGCGCATCGGCAACCCGCGTACGCCAAAGGCACTGAGCCGCGCCGACTTCATCGGATTTGGTGGGACCGACGCCATGCTCGACGGGCTGAACGGGCTGGGCTTGAGCCTGACGCGACGGAACTTCCCGGTGCTGGCGGGGAACCACCTCGTGCACTGGGAGATGGTCAAGCAGGGCATCGGCGTGGGCGTCGCTCCCGAGCGCGTGGGAGACGCCGAGCCGCTGGTCCGGCGGGCCCTCCCCAGCCTCGCCCCCTGGGTCCTTCCCATCTGGCTGACGACCCACCGCGAGCTGAACACCAGCAAGCGAATCCGACTGGTGTTCGACCTGCTCGCGACCGAGCTCGGGAGGTGAGTGACGGCTCGCTCCTCCAGCCACCGCCGCATGCCCCCTCATCCCGATTCAAGTCACCCTCCTGGACTGCGGACAGGCTCCTGACCAGGTGCCGCTGGCTGCGTTTGGAATGCCCCGCCGGGGATGCCAGACGGACTCAGTTCTTCGCCAGGCTGAGGCTGGTCACGCGGCCATCCGGGATGATGCTCACCGTGTAGCGCCAGGTCGCGGCCCCGAACTTCACCAGGTACGTGTAGACGCGGTCATCGCCCAGCACTTCGCGCTTCGCCAGGACGAGCGGCCCCGCCGGTCCCAGGTCCTGCAACAGGTCCTGGTAGTACGGCACGGCCTCCGGGAAGAACCAGCTCGGGACGTACGCGAAACCCGCCGGATCCAGCGTCCCGTTCCGGAGCTGTTCGAGCATCCCCTTGAACCGCGCCGTCATCGCCGGCTCCCCATCGGGGGCACCGCGAGCGCGGGGTTCACGATGGCCGCGATGCCGTCCACGAACGTCGTGGGGTTCGCGGTGTTGGAATTGATCAACACCACGATGGACAGCTCGTCCCCAAGGAAGCGGGAGTAGGCGCTGACGAAGCCCTGCCAGCTACCGGCGTGCTGATGCAGAGGCTTGCCCGCGCGTTCCTTGATCACCCAGCCAAAGCCATACGGATAGGAGGCCCCGCTGTTGAGCTTCACGGGCGTCAGGATCTGCTGCCAGCTTCCCCGGCCCAGGATGGCGCGCTGGTCCACGGCGGCGTCCCAGGCCAGCACGTCCTTCATGGTGCTCCAGGTTCGCGAAGCCATACCCTTTCGACAGCACGACCCGCCCGTGACTCACGACGCCCACGGCGAGACCGGGCACGCTCTGTCGTCGCTGCTCCGCGCGCACGAAGGCTTCAATCCGCTCGCGCAGCGAATCATGCGCGGCGGCGGAACCCCCCATGAGCAGGCCCACGAGAAGGACAGACACGGCTGCAATGGATTTCAACGGGTTGCGCATGAGGACTCCCGGCGCCCGGAAGAGGGCTTCTCAAGGAGTCCCCGAACCTGCAATCGATGCATGGCGGATCTGTCTCCAGAATGTCTCCAAGACTGGAGGGGACTTCTCCTTAACGGCTCAGTACCCCACGTGCAGCCGTCCGGGAGGTAGCGCCGCCTCCAGCCGCTTCACCTCCGGCTCCGGGACGCGGTCCAGCCCCAGCTTGAACTGCTTGAGCCGGGCGAGTGGCGCGAGTCCCCCCGGCAACGCGGACAGCTCCCCCTGGAAGAAGCCGGCGTGCGTCAGCGTCGACAGCCGCCCAATCCCATCCACCAGGACCTGGACCCGGCCCGGTGTCATCTTGAAGAAGCGCCAGAACCAGAGCTTCTTCAGCCGAGGCAGCCGCGTCAGCACCTCGGGGAAGCCCTCCAGCGCCATCGCGTCCAGGTACAGCTCCTCCAGTGCCTCCAGCTCGCCGAACGCGTCTGGGAGCCGGGTGAGGTTGTTGCAGTAGCGGAGGCTCAACTTCTTCAGCGCGGGGAGGCGGCAGAGCTCCACCGGAAGCGTCGTCAGCGGCAGGCTCTCCAGGCTGAGGTTCTTCAGTGCCTGCAACTCGCCGATGCGCGGGGAAATCTCCGCGATGTCGTTGGTGTCCAGATTGAGGCTCTCCAGCCCGGTGAGGGAGAAAACCTCCTCGGGGATGGCCTTCAGCTTCTTCTGCGCGAGCCCCAGTCGCGTCGCCTTCTTGCCCCGCGCCGCCTGCTCCTTCACGGCGGCGATGGCCTTCTCCACGGGGCCAAGCCGGGTGTCCGCCAGCAGGGGCTTCCCCGCTCGCAGCTTCGTGAGGAGCCCCTTCCGGTCCACCGTCGAGTCGGTGACGTCGCCCTCGTCCTCGTCCTCCACGGTGAAGGCCCCCGGCAGGAGCGCCTCGTGCGGCTCCAGCTTCCTGCGGGGCTTCTCCGTCGCGGTGAGTTTGTCGCCCACGAGCGCGTCCACGTCCAGCGGGCCAAACACCCAGAGGTGGTGGTGCTGCTCAACGAGGGCGCGCGCCTTCAGCCCTCCGCCGACACAGAAGACGTCATCCCCATACGAGTCGCCGAAGAGCAGCCCCCGGATCCGGACGTTGCCCGCGATGAACATGGCGGAGAACGTCGCCACGTTCTCCACTTCCAAATCTCCCAGCACCACCAGGAGGGTGTGGTCCGCCGCGTGGCCGTCCTCGAGCAGGCCCTTCAGCCGGACGCTGCCAGAGACAACGAGCGGCCGGGGGCCGATGACAAGCGAGTCGGCCTCCAGGTCTCCCTCGTGGAAGAGGACGCCCTTCTCGGAGACTCCCCGCCACCAGGAGGCCAGCTCGTGCCGCCATCCGGGCGTCCCCGCCGCTTCCACGTGGGCCCACACTTCTTGCGCGGAGGCATCCCTCCCCCAGTCCTGCTTCTCCACCATGTCCCGGTGCTCCCTTCCGGGAGCCATCACACCATGGAAGCACCGCGAGGATCCCTCAGGAGCCCAGGAGGAACCGCGGCGCGACGCACGATGAGGCAGGCGAGGACATCCAGCGCGAACGTCCGGCGCACCAGTCCCGCCCAATCCAATCGCGGCGTGCGCTCCACCGTCGCAGCCTGTGCCGGGCTCTCCTCCTCCAGCCCCGGCTCCGCCCCTGCTTGAGGGAGCAAGTGACATTCGAGCGCAGGCGCCTCAGAACTCCGCGACGAACGCCAGCTCGCAGACCCGCTCGCGACATGAGAACACGTGCAGCGCCCCATCGAGGAACTGCCCGCCTCCGTAGTCGAGCAGGTGCGGCATCTCGCCGTGCGCGCAGCTCGGCGTCGCGTCGGCCTGATCCCAGCGCGCCACGCCCCCGATGCGAGCTCCGCCCCAGCTCGCGCCGCCACGCTGCTGCGCGAGCCAGTCGTCGTACTCCTCGCCGACCTCCTCGAGCTGATCCGGATCGAAGCCCCCGGGGAACGGCCCGTCGAGATCGAGCGCATCGAAGCCGAAGAGCGCGCTCGACGCGGTCTCCGGCGTGATCTCCGAGCGATAGCGGTACCAGATCGCCGGCGGTAGATCGGTTGCCGGGGAGGCCGGCGTCACCCGCAGACTCTCGCGCCGCCAGCCACTCGACGCCGATTGCCACGCCTCGGGGCCGGTCACGCGGTGCCTCGGCTCCACCAGGCGCACGTACGCGACGAGCGGATCGCTGTTCTTCGCGACGCCGCAGTGAAAGCAGAAGAGCGCGGCGAGGCCGCGGCCGCCGGGGAGGAAGTCCGCGAGCACGGCCGGCGTGAGCTGGACGCACATCTCCAGCGGGCGAGCGCAGACGCCGCAGCTCGGCCAGCTCGGCTCGTCGAGCCAGGCGACGGAGCCGTGCGCGAAGCAATCGCCGGGACCGGGATCGAAGCGCTCGGGCTTCAGGTAATGCGGCACCTTCAGATCGACGCAGGTTGGCGCGGTCTCGCGGAGCTCGCGGAGCCAGGGCGCGAACAGCGGGTGCTCGGGGAGCTCGGGGCGAGGCGCCTTGCGCGCGCAGGGCACGCAGGTCTCGGCGGCGTCGCTCCAGCGCGGGTGCTCGCGCACGAAGGTCGGCCATGGGGTCTTCTTCTGCGCGCGGCCCGGCTCGTCCCAGGGCTCCTCGGTGGCCGCGGGCGCGACGACGAGCGGCGTCACCATCACCGCCTTGGGCACGCCCTTGTAGCCCGGCACGGTGCCGTGCACCTCGACCCGGGCGCCGACCGAGGGGATCACGGCGAAGCCCTTGAGCGCGGTGCCGCCGAAGCGCACCCGACCGCCTTCGTCGAGCTCGATCCACCCGAGGGCGTCGATGGGGTTGAGCTCGACAATCGTCCCTTTTTGCCCGCTCATCGCGCGGAACGCTAACACTCCCGCCTCAGCGGCTCTGCACCGTGAAATCGCGCCCTTCCCAGCGCCAGCGCACTCTGGAGTCCGGCCCAATCCACCGACGCATGAATCAGGGGAAGGTCGGGAGTGACGAGGGAAAGGCGTGAGCGCGTGGCAAGCCGTGCTCGAAGAGTTCCTGAAGGAGTCGGCAACGCTCGGGTTCGACGGAGGTGTCGCAGGTGGAGGCTTCCCGCCGGAGCTCTTCGATCGGGACGAGCGAGGAGTCCACCGGGCGCAGCGCCTGGGAGGAGTAGGCCCACGCGTTACCCACGCGATGCGCGGGCTTCTCGTCCGCGTGACAGAACGCGCAGACCGTGAGGTCGGGCTGGAACATGACCTTCGTGTACGGAGCCTCGGGGAGCACCTCGGCTTCGATGGGGAAGGCCAGTTCTCCCTTGATGGAGCGGCCGGAGGCGTCGAGCTGGCTGAACTCGACGACCTCCGCTCCCGGGCCGTCGGGGACGACCGAGAGGATGAGGGAGCCCGAGAACAGGAAGATGCGGGGGCTGCGCCGGCCATGCGCGGGTTGCGCGCTGAAGTCGCTCTCCGTGGCACTCAGCCGCAGGGGCCGGTCCAGACTCTCCACGAGGCAGGCCACGGAAGTGGGGCGGGGCAGGGAGTTGATGAGCGCCACCGCCTCCTCGATGGTTCCGGGGGCGCCCGTGGCACCGCCGGAGGGGACGCAGTCGCGGGGAAGCTCATCCGGGGGCTTTGAACCATCCGACGTGCCGCAACCTGCCGCCAGCACCGCCATCACCACCTGCGCGAACGCCCTTTGTCGCCACCTGCGCCTCACGTGTGACCTCCGGGGAACATCATGTGCCCGTGGCCACCTCTGAGCGAGCGTTCCCAGCCCGGTTTCATTTTGGGGGGACCCCGAGGCCTCCACACGCCTTGGTGGAGGGGTTGTCGAGGCCGCAGTCCCCGGGGCTCATGTCCCGCGGGTTGTTGCACGGATGGGGTGCTTGGGATCAACCCGTCACGGCAGCCGCCATTGCGCGGCCGCCGAAGAGAACAGCAGCCCCGAGCGTGGGTGGCTACTTGCCGGCCAACGCAGCCACGAGCCGGTCCGCCTGCTCGCGGATGTGCTTGTCGGTGCTGGCCTGGGCCTTCTGCGCGTGCGTGCGGGCCTGGGCCTTGTCGGTGTCCGCCAGCGCCAGGGCCTGATTGAGGTGCAGGCCCGCGTCGTCCGGGTGCGCTTTGAGCGCCGGAGCCAGCACCGCGCGGGCGTTGGCCGCGCCCTCGGGCTTCGACATCAGCAGCACGGCCAGGTCGTTGGCCGCGCCCACGTCGGACGGATCGCTGGCGTGGGCGGCCTCCAGCAGCTTCTGGGCCTCCGCGTCGTCGCCCATCCGCCGGCGCACCTTGGCCAGGGCGATGCGCACCATGGTGTTGTCCGGCACCTTGGCCAGGGCCTCGCGCAGGATGCGGTCCGCGTCCGCGTCCTTTCCGGCCACGAAGGACGCCAGCCCGTGCAGATAGATGGCGTCCGCGTTGTCCGGCTGCTGGAGGCGGATGTCGATGGCGGCCTTGATGGCCGGCTCGGGCGCGCCCGCCACGAAGCACAGCGTGGCGAACTCCCGGATGAGGGCCGTTTCGCGAGGGCTGCGCAGGATGGCCTTCTGGAGCGTCTGGAGCGCTGCGCCCACCTGGTCCTTGAGCACCTGCACCCGCGCGGCCAAGAGCAGTGGCAGGTGTTCGGTGCGGCTGGCCTCCGACGCTTCCAGGTAGCGCTTCAAGGCGCGGTCGAGCTGCTTGTCGCCCTGGAGCGCCATGCCCAGGTACGTCAGCGTCTGGGCGTTGCCCGGCTGCAGGGCGAGCGCCTTCTCCAGCGCGGCGATGGCGGCGGGGTACTGGTGGTGCGCCAGCAGCGCGCGCCCGTGGTTGACGACCTCGAAGAAGCCCGCCTTGGGCTGGGCCGCGAGCGCCTCCAGCACCGCGAGCTGCCTCGCGTCGCCTCCTTCCGCGTCGAGCCGGGCCAGGTGGCTCAGCGCCTCGGGGTGGGTGGGGTGCTGGGCCACGAGCCGCTGGAGCACCTCGCGCGCGGCGGGCTCGTCATGCTGCGCGAGGCGCAGACGCGCGAGCCCGAGCAGGGCGGCCGCGTCCTTCGGATCCTGCTTGAGGGCGCGCTCGAATTCGATGGCGGCGTCCTTGAGGAGGCCCTGCTTCATCAAACGCGCCGCGGCGGATGCTTGTTTGGAGACGGCCATGGGTCGGGAGGATAGCCCAGCCCTGATGGGGCCGGGCGGTCTCGCGGGTGACTACCCGATGCCCAACCAGCCCCCGACAGTGTCCTTGACGCCGCCGACCACATCGCCGGCGCCCTCGATGAGGTCGCCCGCGGCATCCACCGCGCCGGAGAACACATCGCCGGCCGCGTCCAGTACCGCGCCGCCCGCGTTGATGGCGCCCTCGGCCACGTTCTCCAAAATCTCACCACCGGCCGCGGCGGCCGTCTCGCCCACCGCCTTGAGGATGTTGCCGGGGTTGACGGAGCCCTCCACCTCGACGCCCAGGCCCAGGCCGGCCGTGGCCTCCACGCCGACGTCGAACTCCAGGTTGCCGCCGTCCAGGCCGATGTCCGCGTGGGCGTCGCCGCTCACGCCGGCGCTGGCGCTGGCGGTGATGCTGGCGGAGGCCAGGGTGTCACCCTCGTGCTTCAGCTCGATGCCGCCCGTGAGGCTGGCCTGCGCGCCCGCGAAGCCGGAGGCGGCGGCGTTGAGGGACACGTTGCCGTCGGTGCCGACGTGCAGGTCCAGGTCGATGGAGCCCTCGGCGCCAATCTTGCCCAGAGCCTCCAGGTCCAACTCGACGGAGTACTGCTCGCCGGCGATCTCGAACTCCACCGTCTTGGTGGCGCTGGCGCCCGCTTCCACCAGGTTGGCGGACACGTCCACCTGCACGTTCACGTCGATGCCGGACAGGCCGATGTCCGCGTCCACGGACGCGTCCGCGCTGAATGTCGGGCCCTGGACGTAGGCGTTGGTGTTGATGCCGCCGGGGCCGGTGCCGTTGACCTCGGCGCGCGAGCCGCCCGCCTCGAAGCTGGACTGGCCGCTCAGCACGTTGCGCGACGGCGTCTGCACGTTGCCCTGCGCCTGGGTGGAGACGTTCGGCTGCGTCCCGGGCTGCTGCTGCGTCGTCGGCTTCGCGGGAGGCGGCGCGACGGGCTTCGGAGGCGGCGGGGGCGGCGGAAGCGGGCGGTAGCCGATGGGCGCGGTCATGGGCGGACTCCGGAGTTCGATGGGAACGGTGCCCGGAATGGCGACCGTTTTTTCCCATTCTCCCCAACCCCGTCCGGAAGTTTCCGCACCCCCATCACTTTGTAAGAAATCCCCGGCCGGATTCCAGTGGGGTGGGATGGACTCCAAGATTTCGACTGAAATGTTTAATGGCCGGTGCCCTGGCAATAGGGCGTCGCGTCAAAAATCAGAGGGGAATCGTGGGACACATGGCTTCCCCCGGGCCTCGTCCTGAACGGACAAACCTCATGGGTGGAATGTTGAGTGGAGCGGGCGACTCTCGGTCGTTGAGAGTCCCTCCGGCCCCTTCCAGGTGTCGCGAGGAGGGATACGCAGCGGGGCGGAGGCCGGTTACAGGAGCCCCGCGTCCGTGTCCGGCCCAGACCCAGGACAGCAGGATCATGGGCTTCTGGCGCAGCGCGACTGCCTGTGGCTCAACACCCCGTCGGCTGAAGTGGCCCCCGTGCCGGAGCCCATGAGGGTCCATGGGCTCAGGCGACGACGGGGAGCTACCAGCCGTTGACGTACCAGGAGTGCCGCAGGGTGTTGTCCGTGCCGCGATAGAAGACATCCATCCGGCCGGGGCCCCAGCTCGCGACATCGGGCGTGGAGGTCATCTCACCGCCGAGCCAGTTCCAGCCGGTCCAACTGGAGCCCGTCCACGTGTTGACCCAGAGGCTGTTGTCCAGGCCCCGGCCGAACACCTCCAGCTGGTTCACGCCGCGAGAGACCGCCGCTGGAGCGGAGGTGAAGGTGCCGCCCAGCGAGCCCCATCCGCTCCAGGCCGTGCCATTCCAGTACTTGTGGAGGAAGGTGTTGTCGGAGCCCTTGGCGAACAGGTCGATGCGGTTGGGTCCCCAGCTCACCGCGGCCGGATCCGACGTCACGACGCCCGGAATCACCGTCCACGACGTCCAGCCCGAGCCCGTCCAGGCCTGGTGGTAGAGCTGGTTGTCCAGGCCCTGGCCGAACACGTCCAGCCGGTTCGCGCCCCAGGACGCCACGGCCGGGCCGGAGTTGAAGCCGCCGCCCTGCGAATACCAGGGGCTCCAGGAGGAGCCATCCCACGCCTTGTGGAGCATGGAGTTGTCCGCGCCGCGCGCGAACACGTCGATGCGGTTGGAGCCCCAGCTCACCGCCGCCGGGTCGGAGGTGATGACACCCGGGTGGAGGCCCCAGCCGCTCCAGCCCGCGCCCGCCCAGTACTGGTGGTGCATCTGGTTGTCCAGGCCCCGGACGAACACGTCCAGCCGGTTCGCGCCCCAGGACGAAGCCGCCGGGCCGGAGGACAAGCCGCCGCCCAGCGACTCCCAGGGGATGCCGTAGGTGATCTTCGCGCCCTGGACGTCCGTGGCGCTCAGGTTGCCATTCCCGTTCCAGGCCGGGTTGCAGTAGTTCATCACGGAGG
Source organism: Corallococcus sp. AB032C (assembly GCF_003668935.1). Taxonomy (NCBI): domain Bacteria; kingdom Pseudomonadati; phylum Myxococcota; class Myxococcia; order Myxococcales; family Myxococcaceae; genus Corallococcus; species Corallococcus sp. AB032C. The sequence continues at coordinate 12,894 of NZ_RAWP01000014.1, forward strand.
CTAGGTCCCACGGCCCGATGAGCCAGTCACCCGAGGAGCCCTGCGCGGGCTCGGTGCAGGTGGAGGGCCGGTCCGGACGGTTCTGCTCATGGGCGTAGCCCAGCGCGTGGCCGAACTCATGCACCGCGATGGCGTCGATGCAGTACTTGAGGCTGCTGGCGCACGACGGGCTCCAGTTGGCGAACGTGAAGTTCAGCACCATGCCCTGGGCCCTGCCGTTGAGGCCGTTGCCCAGCGCCTTCACGTGCGGGCCCTCGTCGCTGATGTTGATGCGGACGCCGCTGGACGAGGACGGACATGTCCCCCAGCCGTAGAAGCGCACGCTCGAGTTCGCCTCCCACGTGCGCGTCACCGCGTCGCGCACCCATTGCCGCTGGGTGGCGTTGCCCGCGGCCGGGTTCTCCCAACACACGGGGATGGTCAGCGGCCACCAGAGGGTGGAGGACGCCACGTAGAGCTCGGCCTCGCTGTGCCGCAGCTCTCCCGGCGGTGTCTGCTCGGAAGGCATGGACGCCTCCGGCGCGCTTCCACAGCCAGCCCATGCGCCAAGCCCGAGCGCCAAGAGCAGCGCCCCCCCCTGGGCGATGCGTGTTTTCAGTGAACATGTTTTCCCCTCTTGCGTCCGCCCACTCCTCGGACGGGGCCTGTATGGCCCACGCATCCCCGGGCGCGACAAGACACATCCTGGCATGAAGACTGACGCACTTGAAGTGAAGTGATGTCAATTCAGTGTCTACGGGAAATTATCTGGATGCAGGGTTTGAGGAGGGCGTTTCATTTGTGAGTCACGGTCGCTTCTGGCGGACGGGATATGCTCCGTCGCATGACCTTCCGCGCGGGCAGTCCTCGAGGAGAACGTGTGCGTCGGCCGCGGCTGTCGCGAGACACCGTGGTGCGGACCGCCGTCGCGCTCGTCCAGGAACAGGGGTTGCGACAGCTCTCCATGCGGACGCTGGCCGAACGGCTCCGGGTCACGCCCATGGCGATATACAAGCACGTCGCGAATCGGGATGCACTTGTACTCCTGTGCGCCGAGACCATCCTCCAGACGGTGGTGTTGCCTGTGGAGCGACGTCTGGTGTTGCCCCTGGAGCAACGTCTGGTGTTGCCCGCGGAGCCACAGGATCCGGTGGCGTGGCTCCGGCTGCTCGCGAACCGTCTGCGTGTCGTGGGGCTGGCGCACCCGGGGTTGATGGAGTTCCTGCTGGAGCAGGGCCCTGTCGTCCACACGGCGCTCGTCATCCTCGACCGGACGGTGAGCGGACTTCACGCCGCCGGCATCCCGTGGAAGGAGGCGGGGGCGCTGCACAACACGTTCTTCTCCTGGCTGGCCGGAGCCATCCGCCGGCAGGAGCCGTGGGACGTGGGGCCACCGGGGACGCCGCCGCCGTTCGAGCGGTTCTTCGCGGCGGCCCAGGCGCTTCCCGCCAGGGACTACCCGGGGCTTGCCCACAGCGTGCCGCACATGCGGGCCACCGACGTGGAGCGGGAGTTCGAGCAGAGCCTCGGCTTCATGCTGGAGGGCATCCAGCGGCGCATCGACGCGCGGCGGGTCCCCGCGCGGAAGCGCCCCCGCCAGCGCTGAGTGGGCGTCGCGTCACGCGTCCTTCGTGCCGCCAGCGCCCCCCATGTCCCAGTGCGCGGAGAGGTCCTCCCGTCCGCCCAGGAGTGTGTCCGGTCCTCCCACCCGGGCGAGCACCGCGTCGCGGGCCTCGATGACCCGGCGCCGGACCGTGGCCAGGTCCACGTCCACCAGGGCGCCCTGGAACTTCGCCCACCGTCCGCGCACCATCACCGATTCGACGTTGCCCGCATGCGCCTGGAGCACCACCGCGTCGCGGGGACGGTTGAGCGGCGTCAGGTTCAGCGCATCGGCGGCGAGGACGATGAGGTCCGCGTCCTTGCCCGGCCGCAGTGAGCCCGTCACGCGTCCCAGCCCCAGGGCCTCCGCGGCGTCGAGCGTCACCATCGGCAGCATGCGAGCGGCCTTGAGCGCGAGGACCCGGGACAGCCCGTCCTTCTCATCGGCCCGGGCCCGCTCCACCTGGAGGGCCAGCCGCATCGCGGTGAACAGGTCCCCGCCGTTGCTGGAGACGACGTCGCAGCCGAGCGTCGTCCGGACCCCCGCGCGGAGCGCGCGTCCGGTGACGGGGAAGCCCATGCCCATCTGAAGCTCCGTCTCCGGCGTCACCGCGACGCCGCCGCCGCTGTCGGCGATGCGCCGCAGGTCCTCGTCGGAGCTCCACGTGCAGTGGACGAAGAGCACGTCCGGACCGAGCAGGCCTTCGTCCTCCATCCGCCGCACTTCGCTCGGGCCCGACACGGGCCACGCGGAGCAGTGGGCGGTGATGGGGACGCCCAGCTCGCGAGCGGAGAGGAGCTCCGCCCGGCTCTGCTCCCAGGGCACCTGCATCTCCGTCAGCGCGACGCCCATGCGGACCAGCCCGCTGTCGGAGGCCAGCCGGGTGGAGCGCAGGCGTCGGGCGTCCTGTCTCCGGCTCGCGGGGGTCGGCAGCGAGGTGCTCTCCTGGGGACCCGCCGCGTAGCCGTAGGCGAAGAGGGCCCGGATGCCGGAGTCCTCCAGCGCCGTGAGCGCGGCGTCCGCGTGCGCGGGGGACTCCACGCAGTGCGAGTAGTCCACGAGCGTGGTGATGCCCGCGTCCAGGGCCTCCAGCGCCCCGGCCAGGTTGGCGGCATGCAGGTCTTCCGGCTGGAACGCGGGCGACAGCTTCACGCGCACCGCCGCCAGGTAGTCCATCACCGTCCAGTCCGCCCCCAGGGCGCGCAGCGGCGTCTGCCACGTGTGCCGGTGCGCATCGATGAGGCCGGGCAGGAGCAGCTTCCCGCGCAGGTCGACGACGCGACAGTCCCCGGCGTGCAACTGGGGACCCATCGCGACGATGCGCCCGTCCTCAACCAGGACGTCACCTCGCGGCAGGTCCGCGTGTTCGGGGTCGCAGGTGATGACTTCCGCCCCACGTAGCAGCCATCGGTCGCCCATGCGGTGTTCCTCCTGTCAGGCCCAGCGGGTATACACTGTATACCTTCTGGGCCCGGGATGGCTTCCCGAGGGGATGGCAGTGGAGGGTTACTGACAGGGAGGCCTCAGCTTCCTGGCGCTGCCTCGCTCGCGGGCGCAGGGGACACGCTGGCCCACTGGAACGGACCGACCACGCTCAACACGGCGCGCTTGTTGCGGCGCCAAGCCACGTACAGCGCGCAACCGTAGATGAGCGCCGACACGGGACTTTGCCTGGCCTCGTAGACAGGACCTCTCACGACGGTGATCGATGTGTGGAGGATCGCGGTGACCACGACCTCCTCGCGGGACATCGCGTCCCCCATGTCTGGCGAAAAGGTCCGATGGATGAAGCTGTCATGGTGCCTGTCGAACACGCGCGAGCTCACGCGGCGAGGCATCTTCTCGGACTCCGCCTTGCTGCGCGCGTTCACCTCCGGCACGCGCGCAGCCCCCACCGCCAGATACGTCAGCAGCACCGCGAGCAGCTGGTAGACGAGCCCTCCGCGTTCTTCCGAGCCCTTGAACACGGCGGTGCCCACCAGCCATCCCACCAGGATGAGGAGGAGGCCCGGGGTGTAGCCCGTCAGGCCCACCCACCAATACACCGCTGCCCCGGCGATGCCTCCGCCCAAGCCAAACACTCCCGCCTTTAGGAGACGCAGTGTCGTGGAGCCACCGGTGCTCGCCGCCTCCACCTCCTTCCGGCACTTCGGGCACATCAGGTGGTGGTTCACCTGGAAGTAGGCTCGGACAATCGGAAGCCGGCAGGCAGTGCAACGGAGCACGGCCCGCGCCCCAGCGGGTGCGGACTGAAGCGGAGGATGCGAAGACGCAGGGTCGGTCATGTGCAGGGTTCTGGGGGCAGGAGGACCACGCGACCAACCTAACAGAGGCGCCCCACTTGAGCGCGGTCCTGAAGACTGTCTTGAGCGTCCGTTTCTCCTGGGTGGTTTTCTTGCCCGGAGCTGTAACAACAGACTCCAGATGGGGACGACAAGCACCGGGCTGACCGGGGCGCTTTGATGATGCGTCCGGAGTAACCTCTTTCCAGAGCGGGAACCCCCGCCTACCATGTTCCTCGCAGTACCCCATTCAGGAGACATCGAACCATGCGCAAGGCAATCATCGCGGGACTGATGGCAGCAGGGATGCTGGCGGGCTGTGGGGGCACGTCCGACGGAGAGGTCTACATGTCGTGCGCCAACGGCACCACGTGCACCGGCTCCGCTGCCACGTGCGAGGAGCAGTGCGCCTCGTCCAGCGCGGACACGAAGAATGCTTCCTGGATCATCGTGTATTGTTGCGACGGCAGCGAATGCCGCAGCCCCACTTCGCCTGCCATTTGCGTCAGCTATTGCGCATCCCGCGACGGCATCTGCTGACACCGCTCGTTCTGCCAAGGTGGCCCGCCCCGAGCGTACAGGGCGGGCCGCTGTGCTTCATCCACTGAGCGCTCACCTGGCCGCCGGGCTCAGGTGCATGGCAATGTGCCCGGAGGCCACGAACCCAAGGACAGGTGCGCCCGTGAAGCAGACTTCGAGCCCTCGTTTCGAGCTCTATCGTGAGGCCGTTCGTGACTCTGGTGCGCCAGGAAGAGGTCGGCCCGTCGTCGAACGGTGCGAACTCGTGCCTCCAGAGGGAGTGGATCCCCTTTTCGTGAAGCTGTCTTTTCTTCCGTACTTTCACGAAGAGAAGCCCACGACGACGCTGGGCTCGTACTTCGATGCGCAGTCCAATGGCTTCGACTTCCTGAGGAACGCGTTCTTCCCGAGGAGCCTCGACGGCTACAACAGTCATGACGAGTCCGAGCGGCGCTCGTTCACCACGCTTCTCGAAGCCTCGCCTCCGCGCTCGCACGTCGTCGTCGCCTGGAAGGATGAGCGGCATTGGTACGTCGATGCGCTCTTCTACCGTCTCGAAGGCGTGGACGGCTGGTCGCGCGGCGAATGGACCGAAGTGGTTGAAGGCTCGCTCGCGGACTTCATCCGCTTCTCTCCGTTGATCCAGTCACAGGTGGAAGCGGGACGGTCGTTGTCCGCGGACGCCCATCCGGCGGACGACGTCGTGCTCGAGCTGTCGAAGTCCCCGGGGATGCCCAACACGCGGCACTTCAATCTGGAGGTCTACGCGGATGGCCGGTTCGAGGTGCGTCGTCCCCGCGAGCACGACTCGCGAGGCTCGGACGTCCATCGGCTCACGACGCTGCTCATCTCGGCCAGCCGGCTCCCGGTGGAGAGCGGTCCGTCGTTTCCTCGGCCCTTCATGCATGACGCGCAGACCCGGTCGGTCACCTACGCCGTCGCGGGGCGGCGCATCCGCGTGACGCTGGACGCGGACACGCCGCCCGACATCCTGAATTTCGCCAACCGGATGGCCGCCGCCTACGACGTGGAGCTCTGCGCGAGCGGCTCCGTTCCAGCAGGACCGCCTCGGTGCTCCCACGGATTTGAGCGACACTGGCGGACATGGCGGTCCGCCTTGCATCCCTCGTGTGTCTCCTCGCTGCATTGCCCGCTGCCGCCAACGTGGCCGCCTCCACGCGTACGCCAGCGACCTTCACCCTGTCACCGGGGGCCGCGAGCACGCGCACGGAGGTGCTCAGCGAGAAGCTGGACTTCGATTGCGTGGAGGCGGAGCAGGAGGCGGTCTGTCGCTTCGAGGCTCGCTACCAGCTGCGCAACGGGACCCCCGAGGCGGAGGTCATCGATGCCGCCTTCCTGGGGCTCCGTACGCGCGAGGTCCGCGTGCGATTCGACGAGGAGCCTCTCCCGGTGACAGAGGGGCAGGCGGCCTCGATGGGCCCCACGCCGGAGGATGCGTTCGGACGGCCCGCGCATTCCCCGGTGGAGCGCTTCGGCTTCACCCTCACGCTTCCGCCCGGGCGGGAAGGGGAGCTGGTGGTGCGCGGCCTGATGCAGCTCGAGCGGCGCTTCCTGCCCTCGGGGTACGTGTGGCCCGCGGTCCAGTCGCGCCACGCACTGCTGTCCCCCAGTCCGGCGCGGGCCACGCACTGGGACATCGACTATCTGCTGGGGCCCATCCGGACCTGGGCGGGCAACCCCACGCTCCACGTCACGGTGCATGTCCCTTCCGCGTGGGAGGTGGGCAGCAGCCCGGACGCATCCGCGCGCACGCTCCCGGTGGCCACGGGCTGGCGGCTTCGGCACGAGGGCGAGCAGGTGGTGGCGGAGCGGAGCCTCACGGCGGAGAGCGCGCCCGAGTGGCTCAACGTCACGCTGACGAAGCCCCAGCCGTGGTGGATTCCGGGCGGTGTTCAGCTGGGCCTGGGCGCACGGCTCGGGGACGGTTCCCGCTTCATGGCGCGGCTCGGCTACCAGTTCGCCGCGCCCGAGTCCTTTCTGCATTCGCTCTCGGTGGAGACGGACTTTCGAGAGCAGCTCGTCCTCACGCCGCTCACGCAGTATGCGACGCCCCAGGTCCTCATCATCCCGAGCTTCGGGCTCGGCCTGGGTGTGCCGGTGCAGGTGCGCCCCGAAGCCAGGCCGGGCCTGCGGCTCCTCGCGGACCTGCACTTCGGTCCGCTGGGGGCCGCGCTCAGCTGGGACCACTATCCGGCGCTGCGGGAGGGCACGGACTCCTTCTCTCGGCTCATCCTCCTGCTCCAGGTAGGGCTGTAGGCCGGCAGTTCTGCGAGCGCTACTGGCACCTCAATTCCAATGCCTCGAACATTTGTTGGAACTCCTGCCAGAGTTCAGGATTGTCTGTGTTGTTGATGGTGTCTCCCGTCTTCGAGGAAAAGGAGCTTCCGTTGTAGTACACCAGCGCCCAAAAACGGCTCCGGGGGCATTCGAAGTAGCGGGTGAGAACCGAGCCTCGGATCGTGATGGGATACCAGGGCGCAACTGTCGCATAGACTTGTTGGGTGGGGAGCCCCGTGTAGGCTCGGATCGAGGAGAAAGTCCCCATGTTTGTCTTCTGGGTGTCCGTCAGCGCGGCGATGGTCGTGTAGTCTCCCGTCTGCTTCAGCCATGTCCGGTTGTGCGGGTCGGTCACTTGCTGCGGCTCTGGTTGCTCAACGGGCCTGAAGTAGAAGTCCCTCTCGAAGTCGCTCCAGGAATAGTTCTTCTGGCCTTCGTGACTTGAGTAGACAATCAGCTTTTGATCCAGTTCGGGAATCCGTCGGATGGCCTCTGGATTGAGATTGTCAAGGTCGTCTGGAGCACCTTGAGGACTCTTCAGGATGAACGCGCGACCACGCCCCGGTGCATCATCGAAAATCAGATAGACGCCAAACCAGGCGTTGGCGAAGAGGCAGCTGGGAGTGATGAAGTTTGAGTATTCACTCTGGGGGTGGCACCGGCTCGTCTTCTTGTAGTCGCCGACAGTATAGGTGTTGACCGCGTCCAGCTCCACCTGCCCATTGGACATCTGCTGGAGATACTTGCTGAACTCGATCCTGAACGGTTCCGCATAAAGCTCGGCGGGCACTTGCTTGTAATTCAAGACAATGCCTCGCGTCTTTTCGGGATTCACGTTCCTGTCCCATCGCACGATGTCTGGCACGATGTGGCAGCCACACAGCAGCGATAGGAAGGCAAGGCATAGGACAGGACGGTCCATGTTCATCGGCTGTTACCTGCTATTGAGAGGGGATGGTCCGAGGTGCGGCACGCTATAGTATAGGCTGTATGGCAGCCCTGCTCAGGGGCCGGAGAGCCGCTCCGCGCAGGCACTCCGCTGGTACGTCAGCCCGGCCTTCCGGAACCACTGCCCGGGATTGCCGAACGTCGGATCCCAGAGGTCCGCGTTCGCGACCAGCTCGGAGAGGAAGCGCCGCTGCGCGTCCGTCCGCACCTGTCCATCTCCCGCCGGGAAGGCCGCGGCCAGCAGCGGGCCCCACTCCCGGTCGACGCAGTACTTCGTCGTGACGCGCGCCACTGTGACGGCCGCGGGGAGGAGCCGGTCGAAGTCCTTCACTCGCTCGAGCAGGCACTCCAGCACGTAGAAGCGGGGGCGCATCTCGAACGGGGGCGGGCGCTCCTTGAACCAGTCGTCCATCTGGGCGGCGTGGTGCTCCAGCGCGTGGAGCAGCTCCCGGGTCGCGGCCTCGTTCGTCTCCAGACCCTTCGCCATCGCGGCGCAGACGCGCACCGCCGGAGAGGCGTCCTCCAGGAACGCCGAGGGGGCCACTCCCAGCTCGCCCAGCATGAGCACCAGTGTGGAGCGCTCGTCGGTGTTCGGGGTGGCCTGAGCCAGGGCGGTCAGTCGCAGCGCGAGCACCTCCCGCTGTGCGTCCCCGAACGCCTCCGGCACCCGGGCGAGCTGGGCCGCGGTCGTCGCGGCCTGGGCGCGGACGCCGGAATCCGGGTGGTCGAGGCTGGCGAGCACCGGTTCGACGAGGAGCGGCACGGCCTCGGCACACCCGAGGAAGGCGTTGGCGTAGAGCGCGTTGGCGGCCTCCTCGTCCTGGTAGAGGGCTTCGTCGTCGCCAGCGTCGAGCAGCGGCGCCAGGTCGTAGCGGGCCAGGCGTTCCTGTTCCTGGCGGGACGCCCAATGGTCTCCGACGGCCTGGGCGACGCCCGAGAGGAACGCGAGCACGTGCATCCGGAGCCGGGGCCCACCGGAGTCGAGCCGGGGCTCCGCGAGCAGCCCCGCGAGAACACACGTCACCGGGCCCGTCGCGGTCCAGGGCGTGCCCTGATGGAGGATGGCGGAGTCCAGGTAGGTCAGCGCCGCGTCCCGGGACGCGTCATCGCCTTCGACCAGCGCGCGCAGGTGGCCGGGAGCGTCCGTGGCGCGACCATAGGCATGAAGCAGGCGGGACCAGTCGGTCGTTTCAAGGGCGGAGAGACCCGTGATCATGCGCGAGACTGTAGCGCCTCCAGTCGAGGCGCACGGCGCTGGCCTCCACGGGAGGCAGAGCGCCTGCGCTCACCACTGCTGGAGGAGCACACTGGGGGCACATGCGGCCCACCAGGGGCAACCCGCTCACGGTCGCGAGCGGCCCGAGTTCCTCAGTCTCGCAGGGCTCACGAGAAGCTCGTGGGAGGCTGACAGTAGCGTGTGCCCTGGCGAGGTGGAGCTGGGGAGGGGCAGGTGGAGGAGCGGGGGTGGCCGTACCGGCGGAGGCAGCCGGAGGGGACGGTGCTGTACGAGGCGGTGAGGGAGAACCTTGCCACGCTGCTGGCGGAGGCGAGCGACGTGGGGCGCGGCCTGCCCCGGTACGTGGAGCGGGACTTCGCCAGGTACCTGGAGTGCGGCGTGCTGGTGCACGGATTCGCGAGGGTGCGCTGCGAGAGCTGTAAGGACGAACTGCTCATCGCCTTCTCGTGCAAGGGGCGAGGGGTGTGCCCCTCCTGCAACGCGAAGCGGGCGCAGGTGACGGCGGTGCACCTGGTGGAGCGGGTGCTGCCGCACGTGCCCTACCGTAAGTAGACGTTGTCCTTTCCGCACCGGGTGCGATGGGGACTGCTGAAGGAGAAGGGGCTGCTCTCGGACGTCCTCACCCTTTTCCTGCGAGCGGTGTTTGCCCTGCAACGTCTGGGCCTGTGGGAATACATGGGCCTCTTCGCGTGGCTCATCGTCATCGTGATGGTCGTGATGTCGGTCGTTTCCCTGCTCATCTCGTCGCCATCCCCGCGGTGATGGCCCACAACTCCTTGCAGAGCTGGGTGGACGCCCGCGCGGTCGACCTGGCCGAGGCCAGCAACGAGTTCCTGGATGCCACGGCCCGAGCGCTCAAGCGCGCCCGCGCCGCCGCCAGGGCCCCCGCGACCTCCTGACGCATCGAGGGCCCGGGCCGCGGCGGCTACTCCGTGGACTTCTGGACCGGGACAGGGCTTGGACGCGGGGGCGTGAGAGGGGGAGGCCGTGTCTCGGTATTCGCCAGCCGCTCGAGAGGGCGGAGGAGCGACATGACGCCATGGCCCAACACGGGCAATGCCACGGAGGGCTGGAGAACCGCCTCCAGCCCCGCGTGCAGGTGCAGTATCCGGTAGAACTGGCGATGGACGTGTGCGTCGGTCGACGTGCGCTCCATCAGCCGCAGGATGTACCAGTGCAGCAAGCCCAGCCCGAAGGGCCGCTTCCCGACGGCCTGCGGATACAGCAGGTCCATGCCCGTGCCCAACAGCCACGGGAGCCGGATGACTTCAGGCAGCCGCTCGCGGAAGCGCTGCGCCAGGCCCGATAGCTCGCCTCGTTCGGACTGCTCGCGAAGGCAGGTGTCCAGCAGTTCCGCGCCAAGCCCCGCCACCGACATGCCTTGCCCGTAGAGGGGGTTGAAGGCACACGCGGCGTCTCCCAGGATGACCAGCCCCTCGGGAAAGCGGGGCAGCTTCTCGTAGTGCCGCCACCGGCAGTCCTTCACCTTGTGCTGGGAGATGGGCCCTATCGGCGTGGCCTCTTTCAGGGAGTTGTACAGGTCCGGACGCGTCAGTGAGCGCGCGTACTCGAGGAACCCCGCGTACTCGGTGGGCGCGTGCTCCCCGAAGTAGCCATTGAGGGTGACGAGCCACCGGCCTCCCTCCACGTGTGAGATGAAACCCGCGCGCCAGGCCTTGGGAGGACTTGGATAGAGGAAGAGCGCCTTCCATTCCTTCTGGAAGTGGGGCGGCGGCTCGTGCAGGCACGTCGTGTAGGAAAGGTCCACGATGACCTGCTCTTCCTCCGGGCGCGCGTAGCCGATGGCTTCCAACCACTGAGGCATCCGCGAGCCCCGGCCACTGGCATCAACGACGAGGTCCGCCTCCCACGACTCCTCGCCCTGGGGTGTCTTGACCCGGACGCCCGTGATGCGCCCCGTGCCCTTCTCGTCGGAGATGAGCCCTTCGATGGAGCAGCCCTCGCGCACCGCTACGTTGGGCCGCGCCTTCACCCGGCGCAGGACATTCCACTCGAGCAGGGGCCGGGTGCACAACAGCCCGGGGATGCCGCTGGTGTGGCGCAGCTTCCACACCCCGAAGTGGTGCCAGGCGAGGTCTCCACTCGAGTCGATGAACTCGGCGCCCTGGACCTGGAGCTGCTCGAATAGGTCCGGGAAGTACTTGTCGAGGATGCGCCGGCCCGTGTCCAACAGCACGTGGATGTGCGGCCCTTGCGGAACACCCTTGCGCGCGGCGGGCCCCTCCACCCGGACATCCCGCTCCACCAGCGTCACCTTGTCGAAGTGGTCCGCGAGCACCCGCGCGCTCAAGAGCCCCGCCATGCTGCTGCCGATGACCACGGCGCTTCCGAATCTGCGTCCAGGGGTTTCCAAGTCCCAAGCCTCCAAGGTTTCATGTCGTGGCGCTGCGGCTCAGAGGGGTCCGCCTTCCCCAGAGCCGCTCGCCCCCTCCGAGGAGATTGCATCTCACCGGTCTGACATGCCCTCTCGGACCCGGGGCTGGAAAGCTTCACCGCCACCCTGGACGAAGCGCTCGCCCGAGAGAGCGACGGAGCGAGCGAGCCGCTACGGCTCCGCCCAGGCCAGCAGACTCCGCCGCCCGGCCTCGCTTGAGAAGTGCCGGGCCCCTGAAACTCGCTCCTACGCTTTGACAGTGCCGGGGCTCACGGCCCATTCGGCGAATTCGGCGCGATGAGAAGCTGATAGTCGCTGCCGGAGGGGCCTCTGTAGGTTTCCTGATTCCCGAAGGAGAACGTCCCGCTGTTGTTGAGCAGGACGATGTTCCCCGTCGTGGAGTCACGCAGGCCGATGTCCTGCCTGCTGTCTCCGTCCCAATCGCCGGTGATGGGCTGGTAGTTCGAACCCGATGCCCATGAGAACGCGAGTGCGTTCGAATAGGCGTAGGGGGCGACCCAGTGCGCGAGGTACCACGCGCCACTGGCGGTATCGCGCAGCCCGATGTCGGTACGGCCGTTCTGGTCGAAGTCGCCGATGAAAGGCTGGTAGTTCCCCCCGGCCGCCCACGTGAAGCTGTTGTTGTGCGCGTACGTGTAGGGCCCGACCTGGCGGGCGAAGTGCCAGGCGCCGGTCGTGGTGTCGCGCAGGCCGATGTCGGTGCGCCCGTCGTTATCGAAGTCGGCGACGAGGGGCTGGAACTGAGCGCCCGCGGCCCAGGTGAAGCTCACCGTGTGCGAGTACACATACGGAGCGATTCGCCGCGCGAAGTGCCACACGCCGTTGAGCACATCTCGCACGGCGATGTCGCTGTACCCATCGTTGTCGAAGTCGCCGGTGATGGGTTGAAACTGGCTTCCGGCCGCCCACGGGAACGTCGTGGTGAAGTTCGAGCCCCCGAGGTCGTTGCCGCCCGCGTAGTACTTGAACAACCAGTTGCCCGAGCTGATGCTCCGGAGCACGAAGTTCGGGGCATTGCGCTTGTACTGCGCCACCTTCGCCTTGAGCTGGTCGTAATAGAACGTGCCGTGTCCGCCATACATCGGCTCGAAGTCCGACGAGAACTCCGGATTCCACTCGTCGGTCAGGAGCGGGCGCAGGCTCGGATACGGGCTGGACAGGTTGCCGGGGTTCACGTTCTGAGAGCCCCACTCGTTCCATCCGGTCACGAAGACGTAGGTGGGGTTGCTGCCCGTCACGCTCGACCACTGCTCGTTCAGGGTGGCCCCACCACGGCGCCCCAGCGCATTGCCGAGGCAGCTGTTGATGTAGTCCGCCTGGGTCGCCGGCACCACGGAGATCTCCTCGGGCCACCCGTTGCTCGAGTAGTACGGCTGCGGCGTGCGCTCCTTGAACGACCAGGTGGCGGTGCTGTTTTGCAGTCCCGCGATGGGCTTGCACGTGAACTGGGGCGCTCCGGTGCAGTCATTGGACATCAGGAGCGGCTTGCCGCCGACGTGGAAGAAGAGACTGGCGGGGAACGCCGTGTAGAACGTGTTGTAGAGGGTCGAGTGCGAACTCCCCGAGTTGAAGAAGGCCACCTTCGGTGTGGCCTGGCCCGCGGCCATCCGGTCTCGAAAGCGTGTCAGCAGTGTGAGGGTGGCGTTGTTGAAACGCGAGTCCACGAGGTTGCTGTTCGAGTAGTCGATGGTGATGAAGTCGATTCCGGCGGCGGCAAGGAGGCTCGCGTGATTGTCGATGAGCGCGTTGTTCGCGGTGCCGTCCGCCTTGCGGAAGCGGTACTGGTTGATGTCCCCGTTGAACAGCGCGGGCGCACCCCACCAGTGGAAGGACGTGTACGGGCACTCCGCCACCGATTGATCCGCCACCGGGCAGCTCGCGTCGTAGGGGGCTGGTAGCCGGCACCACGTATTCGCCGGCCCGAAGATGGACAGCCAATAGTCCGCCCACGTCTCATACAAGATGGTGACGAACTTGTTCTGGGTGGGCGCCGCGTGGGCAGGGCTGGCGAGAATGAGACTGGACACAGTCAGGGCGAAGGCATGTGGAAATCTCATCTTTCCAGGTTCGCCGCAGTTGCTAGGAATGTCAAAGGGCTGCAGATGCTGCAATCGCTGCCTCAGCCCTCAAGCAGCCGGTGCTGGCCCTGCGCTCACTTTCCGGTGGGCACGCCAAGCTTCTCGAGGACCTTCACCGCATTGGCATTGCCCGCGTCCAGTGCGAGTGACTTCCTGTAGCTCGCGATGGCCTCTTCCTTCAGTCCCAGCTGGAGCTGTGCCTCGCCCAGGCTGTCGAAGGCATTCGCATCCGTGGGGAAGAGCTTCACGTTCGCTTCGAACACCCGCACCGCTTCCGCGCCCTTGCCGTCGCCCAGCAACCGGTAGCCGAGCTGGTTCAGCTGCCCCGACTCCAGGCCCTTCACGCCCTCGCGATGTTTCGCGGTGTACCAGGCGAGCGCGGTGTCGATGCCCTTGAACCGCATGAGCACATCCACCTGGGCGGACGGCGACACGGGCTCGGGCTTGAACGCGGTCCAGGCATACTCGGCCGCGACGCTGGCAATGAGGCGGTCGAAGAGCAGGAAGCCGTTGTCGGAGTTGGCCATGACGACCACGCCGCTGCCCGTGTCACCGAAGGACATGAACGCGGCCTGGAAGCCTTCGTCCGCGCCTCCGTGCCAGAAGCGGTCGGTGCCGGGCTCCACCTGGAAGCCCAACCCGAACCGCTCCGACTGCAGCGTCAGCATCTGCTTCGTCATCGCTTGCGACAGCACGCGCTTGGACTTCCCCGCTTTCGCGTTGGACACTTCCAGTGCGACCCGCGCGAGGTCGGACGGCGTGGTCCACAGTCCGGCCGCGGCCATCTCCGGGTACACGTGCCAGCGGCCCGCGACGCTCTTCCCGCTGGAGTACGTCCCGGTCGCGGTCCTGGCGGAGAGGACCGGAGGCAGGGGCTGCTCGTAGGAGCTGCTGCTCATGCCGAGCGGCTTCAGCACCGTCTCCCGCATGACCTGGGGGAACGGCTTCTGGAGCTGATCCACCATCATCAGCTGGACGATGGACGTACCCCCGCCGCTGTAGCGCGTCTTCGTCCCTGGGACGAGGTCGACGCGAACCGGGCCGGTGTTCGCGGGCGCCACGCCCTCCAGCACCTGCACCAGCGTGGGCATGGGAGCGTCGACGGCGTACCCGGGGAAGCCATGCACGGTCGTCCCCGCGCTATGGCTGAGCAGCCGGCGCAGGGTGACCTTCTGCTCCTTCGTGAAGTCGTTCTCGGGGACCTTCCACGAGCGCAGCTTGTCGTTGATGTTCTCGTCGAGCGACCATTTGCCGGCCTCGACGAAGTGCAGCGCCGCCAGGGCGGTCACCGGCTTGCTGATGGAGCCCGCCTGGAACAGCGTCTCCAGGGTGACGGGCTCCGAGCCACCCGCCTCTTTCACTCCATAGGTCCTGGCCCAGACGATGGAGTGCTTGTCGAAGACGGCGATGCTCAGCCCGGGGATCCGGTACAGCGCCATCCACTGCGGGAGCGTCAGGCTCTGGGGTTTCTCGCCTTCGATGACGACCGGGGCCAGACCCGCCTCCACACGTGCCGCGCGGGTCGCCTGAGCAGGGCTGGCCAACCATTGCGTGGCGGGCTTCTTCGTCCCCTCCGCCGCGAGGGCCGCACCTCCCGGGCTGAACAGGATGGCCGCGAGCACGAGGCGGGACAGGGAAGGGCGCATGGGTTCACCGAAGGAAGGGGTGGGACGCGAGGTGTACGCCTGCCCCTTCGTTCGATTGCCGGTCCGGGACGCGCCCTGGTGCTCGACCCGGCCGGTGGCGAGCTGGTGGTCAGAGGCCCTGAAAAGCGAAGGGCCCGGAACCTTTCGATTCCGGGCCCTTCTCAGTAGCGAGGAGTACGGGACTTGAACCCGTGGCCTCCGGCGTGACAGGCCGGCGTTCTAACCAACTGAACTAACTCCCCGTAACGGCGCCGATCTACCGCTGATCCCTGGATGAGCACAAGAGGAATGAGCGCCCTCCTGCTGGGCCGCGGGTTCAGCGGTTGGGCGGCCCACGAGAGCCTGGCCGGGGAGGCGCGTCGAGGGATTCGACGCGCGATTCCAGCCGGTTTCGGGTGGCTCAGGGCGCCAGCGGCGCAAGAGCCGTGAAGTTCACAATGGTGCTGCCGTCGCCCGCTGCGGCAAACCGGGTAGGCCTGGGTCCGTCCAGCGACCTCAATGTCTGCGCTGCGGTGTGCACGGTGCTCCAGGTGCTGCCATTGAAGAACGCGATCGTGTTCGCGGTCGTCACCGCATAGATGCCATTCTTGCTGAAGGAGAGCACGTCCAGGATATCCGGGACACCCGGCGCACCGTTGGGAATCGGGAGCTGCGGCAGGGGATGCCAGCCTGCTCCGTCGGTCCACTCGAAGGCCCGCCCATTGTCGCCCGCTGCGTATGCGTAATGACTGTTCAGGACATGCACCGATCTCATGAAGGCTGTATCCGAAGCCCCCAGAGGCTCAGCCGCCCATGTGGTTCCTGTCGAGTTGACACGATAGGCCTGTGCCTTGAGGTCCGCGTTCGCATTGCCTACCGCTATGAGTGAATCCACTGACTTCAAGCCCCCAATTGCACGGAGGTTCGCGGGGACCTGCGCGATCTCAACCAGGTCGCTTGCGTTGATGTAGGGCGAAGCCCAGCGATAGATCTTTCCGTTGCTCGCGACCGCGAAGATCGTGGCACCGACAGCGGGGTCATCAATCCCAAAGATGCCATTGAAGTCCGTATTGTTCTTGTCGGTTGGCACCTGCGGCGTGAAGCACTCTTCATTGGCTTCGACGAACTTCCGAGTCGACAGCCACCCGTCCTCTCCGACGACGAAGACCCGACCATCCTGGGCTGCCCAGGCCGCATTCCAGGACTTCCTACAAGAGCCACTCGTGAACTCCTTGATGCCAGGGCTCGCGCTGTCTAGATGAGCGAGCTTGTTCGGGCCCGCGATCCATCCCTTCTGCCCCTGGTCGTAAAGGGCAATGGAATTCAGCCTATCCGTGGGTCCGAGAGCCCCTGCGTCTGTCGTCCAAGTGAGGGGAGCGCACCCCTCATCCACGCCGCCGACGCAGTTGTTGTCCAGCCGGTCGCAGACCTCCGGCAGCCCATTCCGAACGTAGGTAGAGCTCTCATCGCAGTCGTCGGATGGGGTAACGGCGCCAGCCACGGGGGGCTCACATCCCATCCCCGCAGCCTGGCCCTTGGACCCGTCGCCGTCGCCATCCACGTACCAGATCACCGGGTTCGCCCCTGGGAGTCGCACACAAGCTGTCTGGCTCGGAGTGGGGGCACACGCGACCGTGCCTACGCACTTGAGTTCATCCATGCAATTGTTGCCGACGCCGAAGTCCTCGTCGTTCATGCCATTGCAGTTGTCATCCTTGCCATCGCAGCGAAACTCCGCCCGATCGGGCCGGACCTGCGCATCGCTGTCGTTGCAGTCACCGCCAGCTGTCACGGCCCCTGTAGGTAGGACACAGGCATTCACCTCGGTGCTTCCGTAGCCGTCCCCATCCACGTCCGTGTACCAGCTCAGCTTGTCGATCGCGTCCGACTCCCCGAGGGTGCAGTTGTCATCCTTCCCGTTGCACACCTCCTCGGCGTTGGGGTGCACGGCGATATTCCCGTCCATGCAGTCAGTGCCGCTGACGACACCTTCAGCATCGGCGCTGCTGAAGTAGCCGTCCCCATCCGCATCGATGGCCCTCACGGTGAAGGGCACGTCCAGTGTGCCCTCCTCGGGAACCTGAGCCCTCGTCTTCTGCGGGTCGCCCACCAAGGGGCCCGAACAGTCGAACTCACGCAGCTGCGCCGTCACGCTCAGCATGCGGCCCCAGTTCTTCTTCCGGTACACCGTCACCGACACGGTGCCCGGCGTCTTGCCAGGGATCGCCACGTCGAGGCTCCTCGTGTTCCCCGCGTTGTCCGCGTCCGTGGCGGTCACCGTGACGCATCCGCGCATGAAACCGCTGTATCCGAGGGTGACGTTCAGCGCTCCGGACGTGTCGTCCAGCTCGTCACACCGTTCGGGGTACTGCTTGCACAGCTTCTGCTTTTCCAGGTCGAAGTCGGCACAGGCCGCGCTCGCGAGCACGAACATGGCCATCGCTGCCCGCAGTGGAATGAAGCTCATGGCCACCTCCCGTACACGAGCGCCGACCGTCCATCCGTCCCCATTTGCATGGCGAGGTTCTTCTCAGGAGCACCGATCAGATACATGCCCGTCGCCAACCCCAGCCCCAGTACACCGACTCCCAGCAGGCCCACGCCCGCCGCTTGCAGTGTTCGCCCCCGCGACGCGGCCCGGTCAATGTCCGAGGCGTTCGCCAGGGACGGGTCCGCGTTGCGAAACTTTGACAGCTCTCCACGAGACAGGACCCAGGAAATCCCACCCGCGACAGTGAGCGCGCCGCCGGCGATCGCGGGGATATAGGCCTTGGAGCGCAGGGAACTCGTCCGCGTCTCCTGGGCCACCTGGAGAGGGGGCGCGGTGGGCGCCGATGCGGTCCCGACGCTGGACGGGGACGCGATTCGAGGCTGTGCGGACGGCGGAGGCACGTCACGCGGTGCATCCGTCGCCTGCTGCGGCGCGGGCGAGGGATTGGGAGCGCCACGGCGCGTTAGTTGTGTGCTTTTCACGGCCTTCCGCAGCGATTCGAACTGGTTCGACACCTTGGGCGACACCTTCACGGGGAGCTGGGCGTCCGGTCGCAGGAACAGGGCGGCCGTGAAGGCAGCGGCGGACTCCTCCGTCCGGCTCAACTCCGCCATGAGCAGGCCTTCCCAGAGTGAAAGCTCGAAGTCGTCTTCCGGTCCGCTCGCCTGCCGCCGTGCCGTGGCGAGTTGGTCGAGGGCGCTTTCAAACTCGAGTTCCTCGTAGAGGCTGGCGATGGCCTCCAGATGGCGCTTCACCTGGCTGCTTGGAGCCGCCAGCCCGACTGACGGTAGGATGACAAGTAAGACCCAGCAGAGGGGTGGCCCCAATGTCTGACATGAACGCATGAATTCCTCCCGGAACCGGGCGGCTCCCTAACATGGGGAGCATGGGAGGGGAAATGAGAGCCGTCCACTATCCCCTCCCAACCCGTCTTCGTTTCCAGGTCACTGCCCCAAGCCCACACCGTGACTACGGAGCAGGCAACGGCTGCCAGTTCGGATCGGGCCAGACGAAGGGGTTTCCACCCTGGCCCGGAGCCGCGTTGCCGAAGAAGCGCTGGCAGCCCTCGACGTTCTGGGAGCTCCCGAGGATCCCCCAGAAGCCAGGGCAGACGTCCCGGGGGATTCGCGTGCGGCAGTCCTCCATCGTCCGCTCGCCCGCGCCAGGCTGTGCGTAATAGGCGCTCACGAACTCCCACGCGATGCGCTGGAGGGCATGCACGGTCGTCGCGTTCTCTCCAGGCGGCACCCGGGCCCCCTCGGGCGACTCCCGGAACACAGCGGCATGGTGGACCGCGGCCATGTAGTACGAGCCCAGGGACGTCAGGTGGACGTTGTCGCTGAAGAGCACGTTGAGCTTCTGCGAGGTCGAACCGCTGATGCCAGGTACCTCGTTCGCGATGACTCGCTCCACCAGATGGACCAGGGCCGTGCTTCCAGGGAGCGCCACCACGCGGTCCGCCCGTCCATCGTTCTGCAACGAGAGGTTCACCTTGGAAGACACACACTCCCAGGCAGCCCGGGCGTTCTTCTCATAGGTAATCCACTGAGACGGGTTGGATTTATCGATGTCCAGCCACGTGTGATAGAAATATGTAACGGCTTGTGGGTTCCCGGCGATCAAGCGGTCATGGAAGTGCCGCAGGTAGCCGATGGTGTTCTCCCACTCGATGGTGCCCAGCAGGTCATGCCGCTCGGTGATGAGGAGGGTGTCGTACTTCTCTCCCGGTCCCAGCGTCTGGGGAGACAGCAACTCCTGGACCACGTTCATGCTGTCACCCGAGCGGTTCTTGCCCGAGCGATAACCCTCCCATCCGTTATTGCCCCAGGTCCGCACCCGGAGAGGGGAGCCAATCACGTTCTGCTGGTTCCAGTTGAAGTCCTTGCCTCGACTCGTGGCGATGTCGTCGAAGTGGTCGGGCATGGGATTGTCGAGCAGGCTGTGTCCGGAGAAGAAGACCCGGGCGCTCGTGATGGGGGAGATACCTGCGTCCGGGCTGCCAGCATCGGAGCCGCCGGCATCGGGACTGCCGGCATCCGGGACGCCCGCGTCACCGGTCCCTGCATCTGGATTCGTCCCGGCGTCGTCCTGGGGACGCACGCCTGAATCCGGAGGGCCTTCCGCGGGGACGTCCTGTCCGAGCTGCCCCGTACAGGCCAGCCAGAAGGAGACAGCCAGGAATGCGCATGGCTTCAGTCTTGAGATGTTCACCGTCCCGAGCATAGGCGGAATGTGAGCCCTCCTGTGTTGTGGACAAGGTCAGGTGCCGGGTCTGCTGCTATGAATGCGTGACGCTCAAGGAGCCTCATGGGAAACGCATCCGGCAGACAGAAGCAGAAGCCGCTCATCCTCGGTCCAGCTCCTGGCTCCGGCATGGGGGCCTACGCGGTGGCGTTCGATGAACTGGAAGACCGCGAGCTGGCCACGCTCAAGGAGAGCGAATCCCCCGATGCCTTCTACCTGCCGTGGAAGACCGGTGACGTCACGGAGGGCGAGATCGATCTCACGACCGACACCCTCGCGTACTTCTTCACCGCGAACCTGAGCGGTTGCAGCCTCTGGTACAAGTTCCAGGATGGCCGCATCCTCATCCGGCACGAGGCGCGCACTGACAGCGCCTCGCAGAACCTGCACAAGCTGGCCGGCTTCAAGTGCGTCGTCGACAGCAGCCTGAACCCGGACGACGTCCAGCTCTCGGTCGACGAGGAGACGATGGTCCGCAAGGCGCGGTACTACGTCGTCTACGCGCTCTTCGATCACGAGGCGCGGCAGGTGGAGTTCCGCGCGCAACTGGTCGCGCAGCAGACGAACCTGCTCAACCGGCAGGAGTCCTACGACCTCGTCAAGGTCACCACCGCCGTCGTCAAATTCCCCAAGCTTTAGCGCTGGAGGGCGGGCTACTTCTTCTTGCCCTTGCCGCCCTTGTGGTGGTCGTCGTGATGATCATCGTGGTGATCATCATGGTGGTCCCGGTCAGGGTGGCGGTCGCGCTCATGGTACGACGCGGGCACGGCAACCCGCTTCTTCTTGTGCTTCCACCGCTTGTACCGGCCCGGAGGCACCTTGACGACGGTGACGGGGACTCGCCGCTCCTCCACGTACTCCCAGCCTCCGTGGTAGTCGCGCGCCCGGAACCACCGCCCATCGCGGCGCACCCAGTACACATTGTCCACGACGTAGAGGTCCTCGTCGTAGTCCTCCACCACCTGCACGCCGGGCTGTACGACGACGAGTGGCGGCGGGGTCGTGAAGACGATGTCAGGCAGCTTCACATCGATGCGCACCTGCCCGAAGGCCATCGAAGGAAGAAGGATCAACGCTGCAAGCAGTCGGGTCATCGGGCCAGCGTAGAGGCGGGCATGCTCGCCAGACAACCTCCATCCGCCGCGGACGGATGGGTGAAAACTTTGGCTCTGATTGTATCAATTTTCCACGAAGCGTCCTGTCAATAGGCCTGGCCCCATACTGTATGTCGTTGCGTTCGGGCTCGCGGATGCGCACGCCGGCGGCCGGGCGACGGCCGCCCGTGTCGTACATGAAGAGGAGGGGGCCTCCCGGACGAACCTTGCCGTGGCGTTCCGGGCGACCTGCAGCGGCCAGACGAGATGCGCGTCGAAGAGCCTCCCGCCATGCATCCCCCACGAGGCGCTCTGCCGCTCCGTGCGCGCGGGCAGGCCGCTGAAGCTGGAGGCGCCGAAGTCGCCCGACGCGCGTTCAGGGGCCCGTCGTCGCTGGAGGAGGGGGACGCGGCCTGGGGGACTCCCGGGCGTGCTGCGCCGCGGGCAGCCGGTTCGCGGCGCCGTTGCCGGGTCCGCCGTCCTGGTGGTGAATGCGGAGGGCCGGACGGTGCTGGCCTGGTCGACCGGTGGCGTCATCACCCTCGCCCGGAAATGAGAGGAGGCCGCCGGCTCATCCGTACGGACCGTGACCTCCCTGCGGGGAGTGTCAATCCGAATGGACACGGACATCTCCAGTTGTCCATTGGGGAGGACACGCACTCAGCGGGATGCGCTGCTCGCTGACTCGCAACCCTCTCGTGACACCCGGCCAGCCCGTCGGGGCATGGACGTTGCTATCAGGAGACACGTCCGGCCTTGCGGCCGGGCCCGCGTGCGTCGCGCCGCGGCTCCCACTCTCTTGGTTCCGTCAGGCCGGAGGCTCAATGCTGCCCATTTCTCGCGGTGTCTGCCTGTTCGTCGTCTGCGCACTCCTCATCCCGCTGTCTCCCAGCCTTGCCCAGGATGTGATTCGCGAGGAACAGGCCCGCGCCGTGAGCGCGCGGCTTTCGAGCATCGAGCAGCAGCGCCCCAACCTCTCCACTCTCACCGAGAACCAGCGCCTCATCCTCAACCTCGTGGACCGGAAGGCGGCGTTCAAGGACGTCGCTTCGGAGGCAAAGTCCCAGGCGAACGGCGGCAAGAGACTGATGGCCGCGCTCGCCAACATCGAACGCATTGACAGGCAGATGGACCTCGTCTCGCGGCTGGACACCACCCGGATGGTGGGAAACACCCGTCCGGCTCCGCAGGGAGAGTTCCAGTACCAGGTCGCGCTCGTGCTCTCGGGGGCGTTCAGCCCCGCATTAGGGCAGTTCTGCGGGGGGACGTTGATTGACCCGTCCTGGGTCCTCACGGCCGCGCATTGCTTCCGTGCGGACTCGAAGCCCGAGGACGTCGAGGTCTTCTCCGGCTCGGTCATGCTGTCCGTGGGCGGCCAGCTCGTGCAGGTGGAGAGAATCTACCGGCACGAAGCCTACGATCACCGCACCAAGGACAACGACATCGCGCTGCTCCGCCTCGCGAGGCCGCTTGATAGAGCCCACAGCATCGCGCCCCTCCCCGCGGAGAAGGCATTCCTGGTGGACGCCGGAAGGAATGTCACCGTGTCGGGCTGGGGTGACACCTGGGAGGGGAGCGGCAAGGGCTCGGATGCGCTGCTGTACATCAGCATCAAGGCCGTGGCCGCGCAGCAGTGCAATGGACCTGCGGGCTACAACGGCAAGATTACGAGCCGGATGTTCTGCGCGGGCGATGGCGAGAGCGACTCCTGCCAGGGCGACAGCGGTGGCCCGCTGGTGGTGCGGGACGGGAACACGAAGTACGTCGCTGGCGTGGTGAGCTGGGGGGAGGGCTGTGGTCGCCAGAACAAGTATGGCGTCTACACGAACGTCCCGGTGTTCGCCGGGTGGATTCGCCAGACCCTGACGGGGTCTGCCCGTGAGGCCAGGTCCGGGCCGCCGGTCCCTTGAGCCACACCGCTGCTCCCGTTCCTCCGAGCGATTCGGGACGCCCGCCGGCTCGTGAGCGGTGCCTCCTCGTCCGGCTCGAACATGCGAGTCGGTGCGAGCGCGGAAGGAATCCACCTCCACGCTCGGACCGACGGGCGGGTGCTCGCCTGCGATGTCGAGGATCCTAGTAGATGTTCAGCTGCGGCTTGAGCGCATCCAGGCTCGGGGCGGTACGGGGAGCCAGCCAGCGCAGGAGGAAATGCCGTCCGGGTGATGCCGTGATGACGATGATCCGTCGCTGGCCGCGAACCGTCACCGTCACCTTCTGCTCCTGGTTCTCCCAAACCTCATCAAGAATGGATGCCGGCATCGGAGCGTAGCCTTCGGGCTCGTAGCCCGAGGGAACTCCGATGCGGAGGCGCTCGAGCTCCTCCAGACCCGCCTTCATGCTGTCCCCGGGGCGCGATGTCGCCGAGATGGGAGACTCCATCTCTGCTGACGAAACGAGGAGGTCCTTCACGAGCTTCGGGTCGAAACCCATCTCGCGGAAGTCCGACCAGTCGATGCGGGTCTTGGCGCCCCAGACGGTGCATCCGAGCTGCTGGGAGAGTCCCTGAAGGACGTCGAATCCCTCCGGGTGGATGCCTGTCTCACATCCCAACAGTCGAACCTCGGCGCCAGGGGTGAGGAAGTCCTTCAGCATCAGAAGCCGACCCCAGGTCGACCGGTTGGCCGTCATCAGGGGCGCCTGCTTGTCCCCGAGGATGAGCGAGCCCGGAGCGCCGTGCCCGAAGAGATCCAGGCGGCACACTGGAACTCCAACGCTGGCCACCTGTGTGAGGAAGTGCTCGGGCGTCTGGCAGCGGGCGACTCTCCGCTCCCTTGTGGCGCTCCAACCGTCGATTCGAGGGACGGCGTTCTCGATCTCAGGGTCGAAGGTCGAAGGGTAGGAAATGAGGGTCAGGTGCATGGTTGCGTTCCGAGGTGGGCTGGTTCAGCGCTCACGCCCTGAGCCCGCAAGTGCCTGAATGAACTCGGTGAGTGCCTGCAACATCCTTGCGTTTGGAGCCACTGCGCTTTCATGCAGAGCACCCGCCCCGATGGGCCACTTGCCGCCAGGTTCCGCGTAGTAGTCAGGTGCCTTCGGCGCCTTCGCGCGGTCCTTCATGAAGGTGGGGGAGAGGAGGAGGTACGCGAACTGTCCGTCCTTCGCGAGGTGCGCGGTGGAGGGCAGCTCCGGCCAGACCATGTATGGCTCGATATAGAGAAAGACGTATAAGTCCTTGGCCACCTCGTCCGCGTTGGGGCCGACGAGGTTGAAGACAAGCTTCATGGTCTCGGTGCCTTCGTTCTCGCGCCGCAAGACCTGTACCTTGTACATCCGGTAGCGCTCTTCCGGCATCGGCGACTTCCACCAGAACTTCAGGTCGTCCAGGTTGTCCTGCGGCAGGCGCGTGGCTGCGAGATAGATGCTCGTATATCCGCCGTTCGCAGGTGCCCTCTCCCCATCAGGATTCGACGAAGTCAGGCTGAGACTGGCGCTCGGATTGACGTCTGCCATCGGCATCCCCCGGAGATGTCTCTCGATATGAGAGATGGTGAGAATTATCAACTGCGTGAGGGGCGTCAGTAAAGAGAGTCAGGATTGTCCCATCCGCGAACCCGTGTCATGTCAATGAATGGGCATGGCGGTGGCATGGTTGGTGATGTGTGTCTGGATATCACCGGAAGCGGAGTCCGCTGGCCCTTGCGCGGAGCTCAATCCGCCGCGCGCTTGCGACGCCGGGACACGATGCGGCTCAGCCCCACCTCGGTGATGCCGAGGTAGGCCGCCACGTCGCGCTGGGGAATCCGTCCCTTCAGGTGCGGATGCTCCTCCCAGAAGTTCACGAGCCGCTCCTCCGCGGACAGCTCCAGGAACTCCTGCTCCCGCCGCTCCTTGAGGAGGAAGTGCTGTTCCGCCACCCGGCGCGCCAGCCGCTCCCAGCACACGTGGCCCTGCTCCAGCGCCTGGAAGTCCCGCGTCTGGAACACCAGCACGCGGCTCGGCTCCAGCGCTTCAATCGCGGTCATCGAAGGCTTCCGCTGCAACATCTCCGCGTAGGCGCCAATCAGCTCGCCCTCCGCGCGGAAGGCCTTGATGGACTCGCCCCCTCGTGGTGACACGCGCACGCCCCGGAAGACGCCCTGGAGCACCACGGCGAACCGGTCCGCCGCATCCCCCGGACGCATGAAGAACTCCCGCTTCGCGAGCGACTGTTCCTTCGCCACGGCCTCGGCCTTCGCCCATTCCTCGGGAGGAAGCGGGGCCAGCGTGGCGAGGCGCTCGAAGAGCTTGGGGAATCTCACGTCTCTCAGGACCCTGGCTTGACCTGGGTTAAGGCGCAGGCCGCTCGGGGGACCATATACCGGAGACATGTCCATCAACGTCTACGCCGTGGCGACGCCCTTCGTCATCGTCCTGGCCCTGACCGAGTTCGCCTGGTGCGTGGTGCGCCGCAACGGCTACTACAGCTTCCAGGACTCCATCGCGAGCATGGGCACGGCGGTGATGAACCAGTGCGTCAACGTCGCGGTGGCGCTGATGGTGCTGCCCCTCTTCACGCAGCTGGGCCAGTTCGCGCCGTGGCGGCTGGACGCATCGTCGCCGCTGTCGCTGGTGGCGCTCTTCCTGGGAGTCGACTTCCTCTTCTACTGGTTCCACCGCTTCGGGCACCGCACCAACATCGGCTGGGCGGCCCATTCGCCGCACCATTCCACCGAGGAGCTCAACTACGCGGTGGCCCTGCGCGCGAGCGTGACGCAGCGCCTCTTCTCGTTCCTCTTCTACTGGCCGCTGGTGCTGGTGGGCTTTCCGCCGGAGGCAGTGCTGGCGATGGTGGCCTTCCACCTGGTGCTCCAGTTCATCCCCCACACGCGGGTCATCCCCAAGCTCCCGCGGTGGGTGGAGTCGTGGCTGAACACGCCGTCGCACCACCGCGTGCACCACGCGCGCAACGACGCGTACATCGACAAGAACTACGCGGGCTTCCTCATCATCTGGGACCGGATGTTCGGCACCTACGAGGAGGAGACCGAGCCGTGCTCCTATGGCCTGACGACCCCGGCGAACACCTGGGACCCGACGGTCATCAACTTCCAGGCGTGGGCCCGGCTCTTCGCGGACGCCGTCGCCACGAAGAGCCACTGGGACCGGCTGCGCCTCTGGGTGATGCCCACGGGCTGGCGGCCCGCGGACCTGCCTCCTCGCACGTTGGGCTACTGGAAGCAGGAGGGCGCGGAGGTGAAGTACCACTCGCGGGAGCTGCCTGGCGTCCGGGGGTACCTCGTCTTCCAGTTGTTC
Organism: Corallococcus sp. AB032C; assembly: GCF_003668935.1. NCBI lineage: Bacteria > Pseudomonadati > Myxococcota > Myxococcia > Myxococcales > Myxococcaceae > Corallococcus > Corallococcus sp. AB032C. The sequence goes on from NZ_RAWP01000014.1 coordinate 38,940, forward strand.
GCGTCGATGCCGTTCATGCTCCTGGTGAGCCACCATGCCTCGCCGCTCGCTGGCTGGCAGAAGGTCGCGTTGAGCCTGCTGCTCTGGGCGATGGCGACCGCCTGGAGCGGGATGCTGGAGTCGAGAGCGTGGAGCGAGCCACTGGAACTCGCCCGGGTGCTCGCGATGGGAGTGGCGGTGACGCTGTGGCTGGTCTGGGCCAGCGCGCCCCAGACATGGAGCGCGCTCACGGCGGCGTGGCTGATGGTCTCGCTGGTGTGGCTGCGCGTGGCGCGAGGGGCCGCCGGCCGGGCGCCCCAGTCGAATCCCTTCCCAGGCTGAGTCATCAGGCCTGGACTCCGGTCTGGGTTGTCGCGGTCGTGTCGGCCCCCCACCTTCCGCGCCGTCCCGCGCCACGCGCGGGCCCATTCGGAGAGGCCGATGAACGCTCAGCGCTTCACCCAACAGAACGCATGCCGGCTGGGTCTGCTCTATGCCCTCTGGGCACTGATGGTTGTCAGCGTCACTCCCTCCCAGGCCGTTGCAGCCGAAGACGAATGGAGCACCGGCTGTCGACGCAAGCCCACCATCGTCCTTGTCCACGGTGCATTCGCGGACGCATCTGGCTGGGCCGACGTGATCAAGCAGCTGCAGAAGCAAGGCTACACGGCCTACGCGTTCGCGAATCCCTTGCGAAGCATCTCGGGTGATGCGGAGTACCTGCGGTACTTCCTGGGGACCCTCCCCGGTCCCATTGTCCTGGTGGGCCACTCCTACGGCGGAGCCATCATCACGAACGCAGCCACCGGGAACGCGAACGTGAAAGCACTCGTGTACATCGCCGCGTATGCACTCGACGAGGGGGAGACCATCTCGGAGGCCAACACTCTCGGTGGCGGCCATTCCGAGCTCAGCGAGCACCTCGTCTTGCGCCCGTTCCCGGGGGGCGGAACCACGGACGCCGACGCATACATCGACCCGGCCTTCTTCCAGGAACTCTTCGCGGCCGATATCCGCGACAAGGACGCGGCGGTGGCGGCCGCCAGTCAGCGCCCTGCCGCGGCCTCCGTCTTCGATGAGCCATCTGGCCCGCCGGCGTGGAAGGCCATCCCGTCGTGGTACATGGTCGCCCGCGACGACAACGCCATTCCGCCCGAAGCCGAACGCTTCATGGCCCGGCGCGCTCGCGCCCGTACCGTCGAGATCCGCAGCTCACACGTTGCGATGATCAGCCACCCCGAAGCCGTCACCGAGCTGATCTTCAAAGCGGTTGGCTGCCGTTGAATACCTGCGGCGGGCCCACGCATCAGGCCCGCCGCGAGTCACGGCATGAGCAGTCTCTTGCTCAGAGCAACTGCACGTTGCCGCCGAGCGAGGCGATGTACTTCGTTCCGCCCGAGTGCACGACCGTCGTTCCGAAGAAAGACCGGATCGCGCTGCCGGTGGGCACGACGAGCGAGTAGGGCTTCGCGCCAGACACGTTCGCCATCGTCCCATAGGGGCCGTAGGTCTTGCCCCGTGCCGTCTTGAACGTGACCTGGGCAATCTGCGTCATGCCGAAGTACGTGCCCGTGTAGCCCGTCATCGACACGATTCCGTCGTCCGTGAGGTCGAGCGTGTGTGCGTTCCCTCCAGGGCCTCCCTGGTAGGGCGCGGCATTGGAGCCGTAGCTCGGCTGGATGGCGTCGATGATGTCACCCGAGCGCACCAGGAGGCTCGTCATGGGGCCCCAGCCGCTGACCGTCGGCAGGTTGTCCCAGGCGGTTCCCGGCCCGCCCTCGGGGCCCATGGGGCCGTAGGGCATGCCCCCATTGAACCAGTTCAGGATGAGCTGGAGCTTGATGGCGGACAGGTCGCGGCTCACCGGCATGTGCAGCGGCTGGCTGATGTCCAGGCCGAGCACCCGCGCGATCTTCTCGCGGTTGTTGATGACGCCGTCATAGGTCCACAGCTGGAAGCGGCCCATGATGGGATAGAGCATGCCGTACTGTCGCAGGATGTCTCCAATCCCATTGACCCACGTTGGCGTGCCGGTGATCGGAGTCTGCTGGTAGATCTGGACGCTGACCAGGTCGTTGGGGTCCGCGTTGTAGTCCGCGACCGTAGGGCTGAAGGTGTACTGGGTGAAGTAGACCTGCCCGTCCACGTAGCCCCGTGGATTGCCTGGATCCGTGCCAGTCAGGGTGACGGTGGCCTTGCCTCCGGTGACGCTCACGACGTTCGAGGAGAGCTGCAGCTTGCCCGTGGGCGTCGAGATGTTCGCCTCGCTGATGCCATTGGTGCCCGACGTGCCCAGGGTGCTCAGGGTGTATTGGGCCGCGGCGCTCGGGCTGAGGGTGTTCAGGGCCACCTTCACTTGCTCCGTCCCCTCGACGCGGCCGAACTTGCGCACGTAGAGATTGACGGTGTTGGTCTCACCGAGCTGGAAGCCAGGCGTGGTCTGCATGCCCGGGTTCATGCGGTAGATGAACTGGTCCGCGCGCAGGCTCAAGCCCTCGGAGTTCTCCTCCAGCAGGGTCTGCGTGCCGCTGTTGGTCGTGCTCCGGAGCGCGAGCGGCAGGTTCGCGAGAGTATTGGGATCGACGCCGCCGAAGTTCGTGACGACCAGCATCCCGGACTGCTTGTCGATGAAATCGGGGTTGCTGTAGTCAATCGACGGGACGATGGTGGTGTACGTCTTCGATGCCCCAGAGCCCGTGTAGTACGCGAGCGACAGCGTCCCCAACTGCTCCGACCAGAGCGGACGCCCCGGCAACCGGACGGGCAACGAATTGCCCAGGTCGAGCGTCAACGAGGGCGTGGAGCCCAGGTTGAGCTGAGCCGGAGCCCACCACGCGCTCAAGGCAGGATTCGGGTTCTGGATCTGCGCCAGGTTGCGTGCCGGCACGGCGAAGACGGGCTCGCCATCCAGACAGGGGCCCACGGAGCCGACGAGCTTGCCGTAATTGAACTCATAGAGCGGCTGCTCGGGCAGGGGCTCCTTGGTGGTGTAGTTGATCCACGGCTTGTAGGGCTGCTTGGCCGCCGCCAGGATGGTGGGACCGTACTGTTCAGCCGCGCTCTGGCCCAGCAACTGCTCCAGCAGGGAGCTGACATACATCTGCGTGGGGATGTAGCCCCGCCCCGGAGCCACCGGATTGCCGTCGCTGTCCACGTTCATCACGTAGGTCTGGAGGGGCGCGAGCTTGTCCAGGATGGCAGGGGGAACTCCCTGTGCCTGCATCGTCTGGAAGGTGGCGAGGGTGAAGGCGAAGAGCTGCGGGGCGTTGTTGTGGGCGCTGACCACCAGGTGGATGGACAGCCGGTTCGGCGACGCCTTCTGCAGCGCCTGGAGGACCGCCGAGTTGCCGACGTTCCACTTCAGGTTCGTGAGCGTCGTCTGGTAGGCGGCGGAGCCGCTCGCGGAGTTCCGGGGCGTGTTGGGGCCCTGTGAGTTCCCCCAGATGCCGTTGAAGGCGACCGGCGTGAACACGCCCTGGACGTAGGCGCCGCCGAGGTCACCGATGAGGACGGTGAAGCCCCAGATCTCACTGCCGTTCTGCTGCATGGGATCCAGGTCCACCATCTTGGGCGGAGACCCCGTGTACAGGGCGCTCACCCCGGCGCCCACCAGGGAGTCGCTTCCGCCGCCGGGCAGCTCGACGGTGGTCACCTTGCAGTTGAGCAGGTCGAAGATGCTGTCGCCCTTGGGCTCCCAGTAGAGCTCGATGTTGTTGGGCTTGAGCGAGTCCGCGTTGTAGTTCGCCGGGTTGTAGTTGTTGGGCGTGTTGTTGATGGTGGCCGGCGAAGCCTGGAACGAACCGGAGAAGTTGATGCGAGGCGTATCAAGGTAGCTCATGGAGGTCTCCTCGGGGTTCTAGTTGCCGCTGCCGATGTAGGGGGCGCATGCGGCGGGAAGCGAGCCGTTCGTGCATCCGCCGGGCATCTGGACTTCGTCGAACAGGTGGCTCAAGCCCGCGGGCGGCAGGTTCTGGCTTCCGGTGGGGCCCTCCATGTTGTGGCAGCTCAAGCAGTTGTAGGGATTGCTCACGGCCGCGACGCCGTTCTGGACGAAGGTCTCCATGGAGGTATTGGCGGCGGACAGCGAACCCTGCTGCGCTTGCAGATAGGGCGGGATCGTGCCGTTGACGGTCCACACGTTGCCGACGAGCTCGTAGTTGGCCCAGACCTTGTTGATGCGGCTGGGGTTGGCCTGGATCAACGCCTGGACGCTGCTGTTGATGGCGTTGAGCGCCTGGGTGCTCTGGGCGAGCATCGTGCGGGTCTTGTCCTGACAGGCGAACTGATTGGGATTGACGCTACAGTCGACGCCGCCGGGGAAGGTGCCGACGGCCGAGTCCCCCTGCGGGTGCATGCGGCAGACCTGGGCGGGCTTGCCCGGTTGATACGTGTTGGTCACGCAGTCGGTGCAGGCCGGGTTGTAGAAGTTCCACGTGCCTCCGAGCGGAGGCGCCGCGGAGAGGTTGCTACAGTCGGGCGCGTTGTTGCGGTGCTCGAACGTGGCCCAGATCATCGCCGGGAAGCTGGGCGTCTTGGACACGATGTGCATGCCGGTCAGTCCCAGGTTCACCTGCCGACAGGGGCTGTCCTTGACCTGGATGAGGCCGGGAACCACATAGAAGAGGCCCGAGCTGGCCGTCGCCTCGTCGAGCACCATCCAGCTCGTCTTCAGCTCGACGGCCGTGTCCGGGTACGCGAGGTTCGGATACTTCTTGATGATGTCGATGCCGTTGTTCCCGGGCTTGAGCTGACCCGCGCAGTTCGCCTGGTAGAGCTGACAGGACGTCAGCATCGTGTAGGTGCTCTGGTTGACGGACATGCCGTAGTAGACGAACTCGCCCTTCAGGTCGATCAGCGGCTGATCCGCGCCGGCCTGCTTGATGATGTCGGTGTAGAGGCGGGGCGGCTTGCCACCCGCCGTGGGCTTCACGGCGTTGGTGCAGGAGACAGGCGGCTCCTGGCCCCAGGCCGTCGGCACCCCGTCCTTGATGAAGATGCCGTAGGACGGCATCCACGTCTCGAACTGCACCATGTCGGGCTTGCCGTTGGCGGGCTGGACGAGCGCGAGCATGCTCTGCCACATGAACTGCTCGAAGTTGCAGATGGTCTTGTTCCCCGGCACTTCGCTGGGGAGGGTGGAGCTGTTGAGCCAGGCCACGTCCGCCGGGCAGTCATTGGCTTCGAGCGCCGTCGCCTTGGGGACGGGGGGGCCCGAATCCATGAGCGACGTCGTTGGGCAGGCCAGGAGGCCGGTGGCACCCAGTGCCACGGCGAGCAGGACGCGCGGTTTGTCGGACAAAGGCAATCTCCCCCATGCGGTTGAGCCCGACGAGACGCCGGGCTTGGGCGCAAGAGTTTAATCGCTGCGGGGGAGAAGCCGTCGAGGGCTAAACAGATTAAAAACGGTCTTAGCTGAAATTCGTGCTGGGGCGGCAAAGTCCGCTGTCAGTCCATTGGCGATGTCTGGGTTGCGGGACGCCCGGGTAGAAAGCGCCGCACCAACCAGAGCGCGAGTCCAGGCAGTAGAACCATCCCCAAGAACAACGTCAGGAATGACCCGAGTCGCGCCGAGTACGCACCCACCGCCGCGTAGGTGGCGCAGACGCCAAGGTTGGAGAGCGCGCAGGCTCCGAGGAAACTCCCCAGAGGCATGCGGCTGGCGCCAGCGAAGAGGACGGAGGACTCCGCCAGCATGGGCACGCCGCGCAATGCAATCAGCAACCAGGCCCCCCGGCGTTCGGCCAGACGTGACAGGCGTTGGAGTTCCTCCGGACCCAGGGTGCGTCGCAACGCCGCCTCGCCGCCCCTGGCGCCCAGCAGGTAGCCCCAACCACAGCCCACCATCATCCCCACCCAGCAGGCCGTCATTCCGCCCCAGAAGCCCAGCAGCGCCCCGGACGCCGTGCCGACGAGGCTGGAGGGCACCGGCAGGACGATGTCCCCCGCCAGCAACCCTCCCAGCACGAGCGCCACCTGCCAGTCGGGTGGACGCGCCTCCAGGAAGGATTGGGTGGCGGCCTCCAGTTGCTCGCCGAAGAGGAGGAAGGGAACGAGGATGGCCGCCAGCACCACGCTGACGCAGAGGCTCCAGCCCACCGCCGCGCGCTTCGTTCCAGGGCTCGCCAGGGTCATGGCGCGGCTCAGAAGCCAACGCCGAGCGTGAACGAGGCGCTCGGCTGGAAACGGGCCTGCGGTCTGATCAGCTGCGGCGCGGCGTTGAAGTACGCGGCGCTGAACCCCAGCTCTCCCACGAACTCAAAGCCGGAGGAGATGGGCAGCAGGGCCCGGAGGGACGCGCCCACCTCGGGGCCAGCGGTCTCCACGCCGGTGGGGCCGGAGCCCCCGAAGTCGAAGCCCGAGCTGTCCTCGCCAATCTGCAGCTCGGCGAAGCCGGCGCTCAACCGGGGCTGGAGCCAGCCGATGCGCGTCTTGAAGGAGGTGAGCGTCAGGTTGGCGCGGAAGTGGGCGATCTCCGGCTCCGGGTCGCGGTGGAGGAACCCCGAGCCCGTGCCGCAGGCCTCCACGCCGAGCCGCGCCAATGGAGACAACTCCAGACAGATGCTGGGACGCCGGCCGGAGGTGGACGCCCCGGCACGCAGGTTGCCGTAGTTGCGCGGAGGCTCGTCCCGCCGGTCCTCCGCGACGCCCACCGGGGCCTCCTCCGCGACCGAGAAGCCGCCACCCATCAGGGTCGCGAACACCAGGAGGCGCTGCGGAAGGCCAAGGCGTGTCATCAGGCACCAGGGATGCGACCGCGGGGGAAGGCGGGCCATGTTGCCCGAACGGAGCAGTCGCATCCAGGCCATGTCTTGAATTCGCGCCCGGCGGTCATCATCGACCCCTGTACGACAGATTTGTCATTCCATCCCCCCGATTCTTCCTGGATGTTTTCACCCTGGCTGTCTTCATGAGCGAAAGACATCCACGTCGGGCCGGCGCCGTCGTCAAGGCCGGGTCAGGAGAAACCGCGGCCCGGGTCCATCCGGTCCGGAGCCACACCTGGATGACGGCAGGCCGCATGTCAGAGTCAGAAGAGAAGATGGCCGGTGTCGATGTGCGAAAGGAACCGTCCATGTCGAGAGCTGGCTTGTTGCTGTCAATGTTTCTCATCGGATGTGGCGAGCCTGCGAGCGAGGTTCGCCCGGAGGCCATCGCCGATACGTCGGAGGTGGAGCTCGCGCTCGCGCCCTGGGAGTACCGCTGCGAGGCGATGACGGAGGCCGCACGCGCCGCCGTGCCTCCGCCTCCTCCCAACGTGGAGAAGGCCGCATTCGCCCCCCGTGTTCGCGCTGTCTGTCCGCCGGGCCAGGTGCCGGTCTACGCGCAGGCGGAGCTTCGGACGCACAAGGCCGGTCCGCCGTTAGCTGGCTCGGCCGCCACGCAGTCGCTGGCGGGGTCGTACTGGTACGCCGGAGTGATGAAGCCCACGGACGCGTTGAGCCAGAGCGGCGTTGGAGCGGCGATCCTGTTCTCCAACCCGGCGGTGTACGACCAGAGCGACATGGTGACGTCCCAGATGTCCATCGTCCGTGGCGCCAACTATCACCTGGTGGAGATGGGCCTGCGGAAGTTCTGGGACGCCTTCCCTCGACTGATGATCTCCCAGTGGAGCTACGGCCAGTTCAACGACGCTGCCGGCTTCGTCCAGGTCCACGGCGTCTACGGCCCCGGGATGCCGCTCTCCAGCTATTACGGATACTCGGTCCAGCAGTACATCCGCTATGACAACGGCAACTGGTGGATCTGGTTCAATGATGCCTGGGTCGGCTACTTCCCCGGCTCGCTCTGGAATGGCCAGTTCACTTCTGGCGACATGGCGCACTTCTACGGCGAGGTCTACTCGGCGCAGAGCCGGGTCCCGCCGCTCACCGACATGGGCACGGGACAGTTCTCCGGGACCTTCGGCACCGCGTACATGCAGGGGATGTGCATCCACACCGCGGGCCCCAGCTGCAACCTCGTCACCGACGGCTGGAGCTTCCAGACCAACCCCGCGTATTACTCCCTCTCGTATTGGAATGGCTCATATATGGAGTTCGGCGGGAACGGCGGCGGCTGAGCTATGCCGGCGCCGTCGTGCGTTGGCCCGAGCCGTCATCCCGGCGCATCGGCTGGGCCCTTCCATACGTCAGCGACCGCCACACCCACTCCGCGGGGCCGAAGCGGAACCTCGCCAGCCACAGGTGGCTCCACACCCCCTGGACGCAGAAGATGGCCAGGCAGTACGCCACGCACGCCGCGGGGCCCAGCTTCGTGATGAAGCCCAGTCCGTATCCGTAGAAGAACAGCACGCTGATGATCGACTGTGACAGGTAGTTCGTCAGCGCCATGCGGCCCACTGGCGCGAGCAGGCTCAACGCTCGCTGCCAGTTGGCCCGCTGGAAGAGCAGGGTGATGCCGGACACGTAGACGGCCGCGAAGCCCAACTCGCCCAGGTTCCGCAGCGGCGCGATGGCGAAAGACACCCACGCCGGCAGTGTCTCCGGCGTGAAGACCTGCTTCAGCATGAGCTGTTGCAGCACCAGGCCGCTGCCGCTGCCAATCACCCCCGCGACGAGACCCCACCCGAGGATCCGGCGGAACAGCCCCAGGTGCTGGGGCACGTCGTGGAAGATGCGGCGCTTCCCCGCCAGCAGGCCCAGCAGGAACCGGCCAAACGTCGAGAGCGTGATGGCCAGGAGCAGCGGGAAGTAGTCGCGGAAGACGAAGTGAAAGGTCGCCTTCGTCACGTCCAGCCAGCTTCCACTGATGTAGGCCGCGAGCGTCTGCGCCTTGATGGCCGCGGACTTCTCGGTGGCCGCCTTGGCGATGGCTGCCGCGGCCTCCGGCGTGTCCGCCATCAGTTGCGGGAGCTTGAGGATGACCACACCGACGACGGACCACCCCAGGGCGAACAGCAGGGCACAGATGAGCAGCGTTCGCTCCGAGCGCCCTCGGAACAGGAGCAGGCCGAATCCCAGCACCGCGTAGGTGCTGAGGATGTCGCCGTACCAGATGAGGAACAGGTGGGAGAGCCCCATCACCAGCATCACCCCCAGCCGCCGGACATAGAGCGGCGTGATGGAGGCCCCTCGCGCCTCGGCGCGGCCCATCTGCACCGCGAAGCCGAGTCCGAAGAGGAACGAGAAGAGGGTGATGAACTTCCCGGCCACCAGGAACGAGAACGCCTGCCAGGCGACGGTGTCGGCGAGCGACGCGTTGTTCATCGCCGTGAGGACCTGCTCACGCGGCAGGAAGACCCTTCCGCTGAACCACACCATCACGTTGGAGATGAACACGCCGCACAGGGCGAAACCACGCAGTGTGTCGAGGACCGCCAGTCGCTCGCTGGAATCCACGGGACGGGCCACGGCACTGGGGAGCGAGACCTCGGACGGAACTGGGGGCATGCTCGGAGAAAGGGTGGGCAACGTGAAGCTGCCTGCCCGTATTCCGCGCGAGCGATGCTCTTCGGATTCACGAACCCCCAGGCGTCCGTCCTGGAGTGAATCCTGAACGCCAGGGTGGATGCGCGACCCTGACGTTCACGAAGCTTGGCCCGGGCTACAGATGCCCGCCGATGTAGCGGCAGGTCCACGTCGCGCTGCAGTAGAAGTTGGGGGGACAGCGGCCCTCCGCGTCACAGGAGATGGCCTGCTGGTGGGGGCCCTCGGGCTGGGTCTGCTCGATGCCCGTGGGCGACACCTGCTCCTGGGCGTCGGTCTCTTCCGGGCCACCACAGGCGCCCACCGCCATCGCCACCGCGAAAATCGCTGCACTCAGCCATCGGCTCTTCATGTTCGGCCCCTTGTGTCTGTTCAATGAAATCCTGTCGAAGCTCACGCTCAGCGCGTGGACCAGTTCTGGGCGTTCGTGCCGTTGCACTCCCAGACTTGAATCTTGGTGCCAGGGGTCGTGCTGGCATTGAAGACATCCAGGCAGAGGTTGGGGGCCAGGGCGCTCCGCAGCGTGGCGCCTGCCACCGTCCACCGCTGGGCGGCCGACCCATTGCATCCATAAATCTGGACGCGCGTGCCCGGCGTCGGGTCTCCGTTGAAGACGTCCAGGCAGAGGTTGGGGGCCAGGTTGCTTCGCAGCTCCCCTTGAGCGGTCAGGGTCCACTGCTGCGCGGCGGTACCGTTGCACTCCCAGAGCTGGGTGGCCGTTCCCTGAGTCGCGCTGCCACCGGTCACGTCCAGGCAGCGATTCGGGTCCAGGGCGCTGACCAGGGCGGGGGCGGAGGCGGCCGTGTACATCGCGGCCAGCGCGGTGCGGTCGCTGGCGGTGAACTCGCCCGTCTCGACCGTGCGGAAGCAGGAGTTCATGATCGAGGCACCGACGGTCGCCGTGGTCGGCGTGCCCGGGATGTGGATCGCGCCGACACCGGCGTCACCCTCGTTGCCACCGGAGCCGCAGCTGATGGCGCGGTTGTAGTAGTCCGAGTGCCGGAATCCGACGGTGTGGCCAATCTCATGCGTGATGACGTGCTCGATGACGTCGACGCCGTACTGGCTGAGCTGGCCGCCGATGGTGATCTGCCCGAACGGGTTGCCGTTCGCCGGGAACCCGGCCACGCCGCCATTCATGTTCGGGTCGATGACCGCATTGATGGTGAAGCTGCAGCCGGTGCTCGGCGTGCGCGCCATGGTGAAGGTGAGCGGCAGTTCGGCGTAGTTCTGGATGGCGAGGTCCAGCGCCGTGCTGAACGCGCCGGTGAACGCCGAACCGTTGATGCAGATCTTCGTCAGGGAGGGGCTGACGACGTTGTTCGTGCGGTACTGCTCCCCAGGGGTTGGGCCGGCCTCGAGCATCTCGCGAGAGGCCTCCAGCGACACCTCGGCGTCCCGCCCGACATAGACCTTCCCATCGACGACCATGATGTCGTTGGACGGAAAGCCGGCGCTGACCAGGTTGCCAACGATCTCCTGCGTCTCATCCGCGGGCTCGCCACACCCGAATTCCAGCGCGATGCACCCTGCCGCGAGTACGAGGCTTCTTGAGAACATGGAGACTCCTTTGTGAATGGGGACGAATGGCAGTCCAGTATGAGCAATACCTTTAAAAGCTGATATAGCCCACTACCCCGTTCGTTTCGTTCAAGGGCCTACTGCCAGGGGCCTGGAGTAGAACCGGCGGCGCACGCTGCCAGACCGCGAGGGCTACCCCCCACATCCCTCGTGGCCCCCGTCATCCGCAATGCTCGCCGCCTGGGGGAGCGGAGCTGGCCGGAGTTTCGCGCCTGGCACGAAGACGCCATGAAACCTCGTGAGGATCGCCCGCGGTGGAGGCACCAGTGATGCCACGCGCCGTAACAGGTACATCCCGGTGAAGAGCTGGATGGCGTGGATTCGATGGAGGACTTCCGCGAGCGCATGCTGTTCTTCAACCTGGACCGGACCGGTTCGCGTCCCCCCCAGACGCGGGTGGTGCTCCTGGCGCTGCCGGACGGAGGGCTGTGCGCGAGCAGGACGTGCCGCTGAAGTACAACGTGGAGACGGACGTGGATGGGGCCCCGCAGGGCGCGGTGTGACTGCTCCTGCCGGACAAGCTGGCGCGCACGCGGGTGGAGGAGTCGGGGCCCGCGCACGCAAAAGCGACGTGGGCCCGGCAAGCGCGGACGCCGGTCTTGAGCTCAGGCCCCAGGGGACATGGGGGGACGAACGAACGCGCCGCGTCAGGGGGCCGGAGACACGACCGCCGGGCCCCCCGTGAAGGAGGACCCGGCGGCGGAATGCGAAGGTTCAGCCGGAGCGACAGGGACTACCGGGCGTCGCGCGCGTCCACGGTGAGGCAGGGCTCCATCTTCTCCGGGGCGACGAGGAACAGCTCCTCGCGGCCCAGGTCCTGGGTGAGGCCCGACGTGGCGAAGCCAATCTGCCCGCCGCCGTCATACGCGAGCGCCGTCCAGTCGTTCTGCGACGCGGGGAACACGTCGGCGAAGCCGTTGCGGTTGAAGTCCCGGACATAGGCCGCGGCCTGGATGCTCCCATTGTTGTTGAAGTCGGTGTTGGTGCTCGCGTTGCCCGTGACCTGGGCGTCGTTGAAGCGAAGCCCGCTGATCTTCGCGAGGTCCGCTTCGGTGGTGGGGGCGACGGGCGCGAACCCGGAGACCTCGTTGACGCTCTGCTCGTTGAACGAGGCCACCTGCACGCGCGAGTAGTCGAGCACGTTGTTCAGGCCGCCAATGCCGAAGCCATAGAACTGGTACTCGTAGTTCATGATGCTCAGGTAGTTGGGCTTGTAGTTCGAATCGTCGTTGCCGCCGTGGCGCAGGCCGATGTTGTGCCCCAGCTCGTGCATCAGGGTGCCGGCCAGTTGCAGCTCCGTGATGCCGGCGGCGAAGCCCAGCGTCACCACGAAGTCATGCGCGGGGATGCCGCGCGAGATGCCGCTGGAGTTGCCACCGCCGTACCGGTTCGCGAACAGCATGTAGTGGAAGTAGGGCGCGCGGTTCGCGGCGAAGTACTTGCCCTTGATGACGTCGAAGTCCGTCCACACGGGGCTCAGGTCCAGGTCCGCGTCCGCCGCGGTGATCTGCTGGTCCACCACCAGATGCAACGTGATGCCCGTGGAGCCATCCGGGTTGGACACCGGCGCCTTGGAGAAGGCCGTGATGACACGGTTCAGCATCGCCTGGGTCGGCTGCTGTCCCGGGTAGTAGTCCACCTCGATGAAGATGTCCTTCTTGCGCGCGTTCGCGCCGAGGGCCGTCAGGTCCAGGCCGCCGCCGAAGCCGAACGACTCCGCGTAGTCGTTGAGCCGGTCCCCATCCGTGTCGGGGTTGTTGGGGTTGGTGCCCAGCAGCGTCTCCACCAGGTCACAGACGCCGTCGCCATCCGTGTCCAGCGCGCCCGCGCAAGCGGGGATCGGCAGCGGGATGGCCGCCGCCACCTGCATGCCCTGCTGGGCGGTGGCCAGCTCCGGCTCCGGAAGCTCCGTGCCACCACACCCGTTCAACCCCAGGAGCGCGACGGAAGCGGTCAGCAGCGTTTGATGAAGCTTGGACATGGAATTCCCTTTGTTCGCAAAGGATTGGCATCGCACCAATCACCCCGTACTTGCTATCCACTGGCTTTTTTGGCTATTCATTTTTTACATGAATAGGTCGATTTGCTGGAATCGGGCTATATTTGCTGCCGATGCGGAACCGCCGGAGCCCCCCTGACGCGGGGCCCGGCGGTGGAGTGCGACTTCCAGGCATGTGGGATGGTGACTACCGGGCACGTTGTTCACACCGCCCATGCGAAAGCCATACACCTGATACTCGTAGCGCCTGAGGCTCAGGTGGCTGACGCGGAGCGGCGCTCAGTAGCAGAGATAGTTGTTGTTCCAGCCGTGAGCGGAATCCGCGGGCTCGTTCCACGCGATGCAGGTCTTCCCAGAGATGGGGCCTGCGCTGGACCACTGGAAGTTGAGCAGGCTGAGGTTGGGCACGCAGACGTAATTGTTGTTCCAGGTGTTGGGGTCGCTGGGCTCGTCAACGAGCGTGCACCGCATGCCAGCGATAGGCCCCGCGTTGCTGAAACGCACGCCTTCGTCCACCTCGGAGCACAGGAAGTTGTCATTCCAGCCATTCGGGTCGGCCGGCTCGTTGACCGAGACGCAGGTGGTACCCGCGATCTTCCCCGCGGGGGAGAACGCGAACCGCTGCGTGTAACACAGGTAGTTGTTGTTCCAGGAGTCGGGGTCGCCCGGCTCATTCCACTGCGTGCAGCGCATCAAGGGGATCGGGAGCAACGAGGACCAGACGAACTGCAGGGGGCTGTAGGTGGGCACGCAGAGGTAGTTGTCATTCCAGCCATCGGGGTCGAGGAGCTCGTTGATCAGGGTGCAGCGCTGGCCCGCGATGGGTCCCGCATAGGACCAGCTCACCCCCTCCTGACCCGCGGTGCAGAGGTAATTGTCATTCCAGCCGTGGGAATCGCCCGGCTCGTTGACCAGGGTGCACGTGGAGGGGAACGCGTAATGCTGGAACTGGAACTCGAGGGGAGACACGCCATAAACCTGGCGCAAGCCCTGAATGTCCAGGGCGCTCAAGGTCGGCCGGCCCCACGCGGCGCAGTAGTTCATGGTCGAGAGAGGGTCGTACGCGGTGATGACCTCGCCATTGGCCTGCTGAACGATGGTGTTGTCGCAGTAGCCCGGCGTGTTGGGTTGATTGCCCGGAGAGTCCTGCTCATGCCAGAAGCCCAGGGCGTGGCCGAACTCGTGCAAGGCGACGCCGCGGATGCAATATTCGCGGTCATCTCCCGGCAACGATGCGTCATCAACACCGTCGTTGCAGACGTGGCTCCAACTGGCGAAGTTGAAGTTGAGCCACATGCTGGGGCTGCTGTTCGAGCGGCCGACGATGGAGCGCGGACCGCTCTCATCCACCTGGATGCGGATGGCCTGAGCAGGAGTAAGGATGTCGCAGGCGCCCCAACCCGTGAAACGCAAACTGCTGTTCGTGTCCCACTGCGCCTCGACGATCTGCCTCACCCACGTCTTCTCCGAGTTCCAGCCTGCCGTGGTCCAACAAACGGGGACGTCGGTGAAGCCCGCGGCGTTCGTGGGCCAGTAACCGGCGGGATTGCCATAGAGTTCATCCTGCCGTGAGTCCACTGCCACGACTTCCATGTCCGGGAAGGGCTCGGCCGCGGGATTACAAGCCACGAGGAGCGAGGAGAGCAACCCAAGGACCTGGGTCACTCCAATGACACGCAAACTGTTTTTCATGAATTCCCCCGGCGAAGCATTTTTCACTGCGGGTCATTGTCTAACACGGAATAAAAGCCGGCCCCAAGCGAAGACTTGTTGCCTTCCAGTGCGATAAGAATCGTCTGGCTGGAATAATCCACAAAGTCAGACGGAAGGTGCGCCGGGACTCCAGGGCTCGAACACCTGATGCGTTTTGACGTGCAAGTGTATGTCGACCCCCAGCTCCCTCCCGGCTGCGAGGACACGCCCCCACGCCCCTCCTTCGACGCGGGGACCCCGGATGCCGGCCCCTTTGTCTGGGACGGCACGTACACCGAACTGGAGGAGCACGGAGACTGGGTGGACCGGGGCCCCTTCGCGCCGTGCGGCTTCGATTCGCGGGACGCGTCCAGCAGCGGCTGCGAGGAGTTGTCCCGCTTCGATGTCTCGAATTGCGCCCCGGCGGCGCTCGCCATGCTTCCCCAAGGAGGGCATCTGTCTGGCCAACACCCGGGATGAGCGACGCCTGGAGGACGGGGGCACCCTCATCAGCACCGGCCCTGTCGGCTTCCAGCGCCGGAGTGACGGAGGCACGAGCACGTTGTACGACGAGCCGCTCCGCTTCCGGGACACGCAGCGTGGCCAGCAGCAGCAGGGGCGTCCTTGTCTACGACCTCGCCAATCCCGCGCTGCCTGTCTTTGCGTATAGGCGGGATAGCGGCCATGTGGAGGGTGAGGGCAGGAGCGGAGGTGCCGCGGAGGGCCGCGGACGGGGTCGCTCAAGCAGTGTGAGCCATGCGGGTGGAGGAGCGGCTTGAGCCCCTTGGGGTACACGCTGGCCCTGGCCGCCCGCTCATGAGGTGCGCGGCAGGGGCCTGGCTCTCTGGGCCCTGGCGGCTTGAGCTTCAACACCCTGCGGCTTGGAGGGGTCCGCGCGCCGGGGCGAGCCTCGCACCTGCCGTGGGCAGGCCCAGGTGCTCTAGAATCGCTCGCACCCCTCCTGCCTCGTTCACGTACGCCAGCACCCGGCGCCTGCCGCCACACCTCGCGCAGGCCCACACGTCCAGCGCCCTGCGTGCGGCGTCCCGTTGTACGAGGTGCTCCAGGGACCTTGAGCATCCCGCCTGGGGTAGAACCACCGGAGCAGGCTGTCAGACCGCGAGGGCAAGCTTCCTTCGACTGGCACCGAGCGAAGGACGTTCATGGCAACCCTGAAACAGCTGGCGTTCCGGATGGCGCGCACCCCCGCCTCCGGCTCCCTGGTGCGCTTCGGCTTCGCGCACGCGGACCGGCTCCTGCCCCTCACCTCCGTGGACCGCTCGGAGCAGGCCGCCATCTACCGGCACCCGCGTCCCGTCTACGGCACCTTCCACCACATCGCCGTCCCCCTGCGGGGAGTGCCGGACGTCTTCTCCCTGGCGCATCCGCGCCATGCCGGGCTTCGCACGGGCCTCTTCGCGCTCATCGCCGGAGCACGGCAGCGGACCCCCGCGTCGGTGCTCGTCAACGCGGGGCCTCGGCAGGACGTGGGGCAGGTGCACTTCCACCTCACGGACGACACGCCCTTCAGCGACGCTGTCCGCTCGGAGCACCTCACCTGGCCGGACTGGGACGCGGCAGTCCGCGCGCTGACCTCCGTGCCCGACATCCAGGAGCGCTACCGCGCTGGCTTCTCGCTGCTCCAGGATGCCGGGGACCCTCGGGTGCGCCTCATCTGACCGCGGCATGGATGCGGCCGTCTTCACGCTGGCGCGCCCACCTGGCGGGTGGGCGCGCCGTTTCACCGGGCTTCCATCACTGCCAGGACGGTTCGACGTCGTTCGCGCTCACGGTATTCGTCAGGTTGGTCAGGGTGCCGTTGACGGACCGCATGAAGATTTCGCCACTGCTCGCGCTGTTCGTGAAGCGTTCGAACACCAGGGTATCCGCAGTAGGACTGTAGGCCGGGCATTGGTCGTCCTCCGGCCCGTTCAGCAGCGCGACCAGCCCCGTCCCGTCCGCGTTCATGGAGTAGAGGTCCCGCTCGTACAGGCTCTGCACCGAGATGCTCGCGGTGAAGGCAATCTTCGTCCCCGCCGCGTTGTAGACCGGGAAGAACGAGGTCCAGTTGGAAGGGCCTTCGTTCAGCCTCACCAGGCCCGTCCCATCCACGTTGATGCGGTAGATGCCCCGGAAGGGGATGTCCGACGTGCTCAGCGCCTCGTAGCCGAATACGACCTGCAGGCCATCGGGGCTGAAGCTCGGCGTGATGTAGCTGCCGGCGCCTTGCAGGTCCGTGGCCAGGAGGGCCAGGTGCTGGCCGTTGGCGTCCATCAGGTAGAGGCTGCACCGGGAGGTGCAGTGGACGAAGACGATGCGCGTCCCGTCGGGGCTGAAGGCGGGCTGTTCGTCATCACCTTCCCAGTTCGTGAGCCGCTGCATGTTGCTGCCGTCGATGTTGGCGGTGACGATCTCGAAGTCGCCAAAGTACGGATACGTCTGGCCGTAGGCGCGCTGCCAGACCACCTGGGTGCGCGCCTTGTTGAGTTTGGGGCGCCGGTCCATCACGAGGTCGTTCGTGAGGCGGTTCAACACGGTGCCATCGGTGCCCATCACGAAGATGTCGTAGGTGTTGATGGGGTGGGCGGGGTCGCTTCCCCGGTTTGACGCGAAGGCGATCTTCGTCGGCGGTGGGCAGTTGGGGAGGCACGTCTTCGCCGTGACATCGTCCTCCGCGACCTCCTGTTCAGGGTTGGAGACACCACACGCGGCCGTCAGCAGGACTGCTCCAAGGATGCAGTTTCTTCCCATCATCATGGCACTGGCTCCCAGCTGTGTTTCAGGTTCACCGGCCTCGCGAGGCTCACCCTGGAAGGGGGTTCCCAGGCGGACCGGGACGGAAGGGCGGACATGACGTCGACAGAGCAAGGGCAGGGCCAATCCACGTTCAAGGCCGCTTCCCCTGGAGCAACCTGTGAGGACGGCAAGTCTTGCCGCGATCCGGCGCTTCGGGCCGGCAAGAGTTGCCGTTGCCGGCTGGGTTTGCCGGCCGTGGACCTGCTCCAGGACGCGGGGGGCCTCGGGTTCGCCTCAGCTGACCGCTGTGGGCGACCAGAAGCCCGCCAGCGCTCCGGAGGCGTGGGCCTCGGTGTAGCGGCGCAGGTCCTCCGCGTTGTCCGCCTCCAGCCAGCCGGACGCGATGGGCACGGCGTGGACCGCCACGCCCTCGGAGATGAGGTCCTGGAGGAAGGCCGTCATGGAGATGTTCCAGTAACGCGGGTCCATCGCCACGTGCTGGTCGAAGCGCTCCAGGAGCGAGTGCAGGACGCCGGGTCCGAATCGCAGCAGCCCGATGTATTGCCCCTGCACCTCCTCCACCGAACGCACCCGCGAGCCGATGTCCACGATGCGCTCGCCTTCCAGGCGCAACGACTCGCAGTCCGTCGTGGGGTCCTCCATCCGCAGCTCCCAGAGCCTGCGCCACTGCGTGTCGATGGCGACTTCGACATCCCGGGACGCGGCGAGCATCCGCCCCAACACCTCGTGAGAGAAGACGATGTCCCCATAGGAGACGAGGACCGGCTCCGTGCGGGACACCACCGGCAGGCTGAAGCGCAGCGTGGAGACCATGTTGCCGGTGGTGTAGGCCGGGTTCACCACGACGCGCACGTTGCGGCCCGCCCCGGTCAGCTCGGGATACGCGCCGGCCATCACCGTGACGTCCACGCCGAAGTGCGCGTAGACGGCCAGCTGATGGTCGAGCAGCGGGGCTCCCGCCAGCTCCACCAGACACTTTGGCCGGTTCGCCGCGAGCGGCCCCATGCGGGTGCCCAGGCCCGCTGCAAGGATGATGGCTTTCACGGTTCGTACGCCTCCATGACTTCGAGGACCGAGGGAAGGTGATGGGGCGCGCGCTCGGGGTGCCAGAGGACGCCCAGCGAGCGCCGCTCCCGGTTCGCGAAGGCCTCCACCGCTCCGTCCTCCGAGCGCGCCAGGACGTCCCATCCGTCAGGCAGGGAGTCCTCCGCCACGCCCCAGTGGTGGAAGCTCGCCACCTCCGCCGGGCCCCGCCACGCCTGGGCGAGTGGACCCGTCAACGCGTGGCGCACGCGCACGTGGCCTTCGACGGGCACCAGCCGCATCCCCGCGAACAGCGCGAGCATCTGCGCGCCCCGGCACACGCCCAGCACCGGCGTCCGCGTCCGGAGGGCGAGCGACAGCAGGACCGACTCCGTCTCGTCGCGCGCGGGAACGGAATCCGGTCCCGTTCCCGGAGCTTCGTTGCCTCCACTCAGGATGACGAGCCCGGGACGGAGGGCTTCGAACTGGGCCACGGCCGCGGCGGCCACGTTCACCGCGGGGAACGGCACCCAGCCGGCCTCCCACAGGCCCGAGGCCCAGGAGTCTTCGAGCGCATCCCGCACCTCCAGACGCCCCGGGACACGGTCGCTGCGCTGGGTGATGAGTGCCACGCGGCGCTCACTCATGGACGAGCCTGCGCCCCCCGCAGTCCAGCGTCATCACCCGCCCACCCGACAGCCGCCGGAACTGCTCCCGGCCCACGCCGATGGCTGCGGGCAGCTGCAGCTCGGTGCAGCGCACCGCCATGTGCGAGTTCGCGCCCCCATACGCCGTGACGATGCCTGCGACGCCCAGCGCGAGCAGCCCGTCGTAGCCGGGGTCGGCGCGCTCCAGCAGCACGATGTTGCCGCGCACGCGCTCCGGGTCTGGCAGCCCGTCCGCGACCAGCACCGGCGCGCGCACGCACGCCTTGGTGACGAACAGGGGCTGCTCTCCACTGCTCACGTGGAAGAGCAGGTGCGACGCGCGCGTCAGGATGTCCGGCAGCTCGATGAGGGTGACGGCGGCGGCATGCTCGCGAGCCTCCTCCACGGCGTCGCGGCACCACGACCGGGCTTCGAGCGGCGGAAGCGCCAGGGCGGTCTCCACCTGCTCCAGCGACAGGTGCGCCAGGTCATCCCGGCTCAGCCCCAGCGGCTCGCCCCACTCCGCGAGGTGTTCGAGCACGCCACTCAGCGTCTTCGTGAACACGTGCTTGCCGTACTCGCGCCCCGCGATGCCCGCGCCCAGGTGCGCGAGAAACACCTCGCTGGTCATCGACAGGCCGGCGCTCCGGAGGCCCGCGCCCAGGCGCTCGTGGAGGCTCCGGGACAGGGGGGCTTCGTGCCTGAACGGTTCCTCCGCTCCGGAGATGAGCGGGCCGAGGTAGCGCTCCGGATCCGCGCCATAGCGTGGCACCCGGATGTCATAGGTCCCGGGGCGCAGGTGCCCGAACTCCGCGACGAGCGCCTCCAGGCCCAGCTCGCCCCGCCGCACGCGGAACGCGTCCGCTTGCAGCTGGCCCGCCACCGTCCGGATGCGCTGGAGCACCTCGCGCTGCTCGCTCGAATTCATCACGCCCTCGCGAACGAAGCTCTTGAGCAGCGCGGTCACCACGAACGCCGTCCGTGCCAGATGCGCGAAGGGCAGGGTGCCCAGCTTGCGCAGGCGCGCGAGGATGGGACCGAGCCCGCCCTCGAAGCCCGGCGCGAACGGCTCGGCCCGCAGCCGCTGCACCTGCTCCACCTGCGCGGGCAGGTCGCGAAGCCCGTGGAGCGTGATGTCCCGCAGCGCGGTGGCCAGGGCATCCAGCTCGCCTGCATCCAACGAGGACGCATAGAGCCTCCGGAGCCGCTCGCGCAGGCCGAGGCTCGCGCACGTGTCCGCGATCTCGAACTCCACCTTGTCATGCAGCTCGGGGGCGCTGGCCAGCCGGGCCAGCTGCTGGGAGACCAGGACCTCCGCCACTCGCGCCGGGGTGACGGCCGGGATGAAGGAGTTGAGCGACGCGCGCACGTCCACGTAGGCGTGCCCCGCGAAGTCGCGCAGCAGGGGAGTGCCGCGCAGGTCCCGGTACCCGTAGGCCGCGCGCTGCTCCGCCCAGGTCTGGTCCGTGATGAGCCTGCCGTAGAGCGTCCGTGCGAGCGGAAGCGGACGCCGGCCAATCATCTCCGCCGGGTTCCAGTCCGTCATCGTGCTGTAGACAGGCCCGTCTCCGACGACGGGGGCCTTGGGCCGCAGCAGCGCCTGGTGCGCAGTGCAGGCATCCGCCAGCAGCATCGCCCGGCGGACCTCGCCTCCCTCTGGCAGCGACGAACCCTTGGCGATGGGACGCACCTGGAGGAGGTGGAAGTCACCGCCCGCCAGCGCGAACTCGATGTCCAGTGCCTCCACGCCAACGAGCTTCACCAGCTCACGCCCCACGGTGACGACGCGACGGAGCGAGTCCGGCAACAGGCCCCGGGGCACGCCGTGCTCCACGTACGCGGAGGAGGGCTTCTCCAGGGCGCCGGACGTAATCTGATCCGTGCGCCCGCTGGAGACGTCCGACGCCACCACCCAGTACGAGGCCAGCGTCTCCGGGTGCCGCGCCATCAGCACGCCGCTTTCACTCACGGGGTGGACGTAGGACTGGAGGAAGACCTTCTCTTCCCGTGCCCCTGGACCATACGAATCGAACA
This sequence comes from Corallococcus sp. AB032C, assembly GCF_003668935.1. Lineage (NCBI taxonomy): Bacteria > Pseudomonadati > Myxococcota > Myxococcia > Myxococcales > Myxococcaceae > Corallococcus > Corallococcus sp. AB032C. The sequence goes on from NZ_RAWP01000014.1 coordinate 60,077, forward strand.
CGTCCTCGATGGCGCCGCCCACGGCCACGGCATCGCCCGCGTCCACGTCGAGCACCGAGAGGAAGCGTCCCGCGTTCGACGCGGTCCACGCATCCTCCGCGGAGCAGGAGGAGCGCACCACGATGCGCTCGTTTCCAAAGCGCTCCCGCACACGCTGGAGCACGGCGTCCCGGTCCTGGGCCCAGTCGCCGCTCCACACGATGTGCGGCCGGGAGACGCGCCACGGCCCGTGCAGCTCCGACAGGATGTCGAGCGTGCGCGCCTTGTCCCCCAGCACGAGCCGGCCCACGGGGGCCTGGGGCTCGCTGGAGACCTCGTCGTCTTCCAGCTCGAAGCGCGCCACGTCTCCGGCCTGGGCAAGCCGGTCCGCCACCTCGTCCAGGTCCCATCCCTCCAGCGCCTCACGCACCGCCTGGGTCCTTCCGACGATGAAGCGGCACTCTCCCCGCCAGGTCGCGATGACGGCGGAGGCCTCATCGAGCAGCACGCGGAGCGCGCGCGGACGCGGGAGCACTGTTCCCTTGAACGCGAGCGTCAGCGGCACGCCGTCGTACGTCTGGGCGAGCGTGCTCAGGACGCGCTCGGCCCAGGTCCGCATGGATGCGTGCACGGGGCCTACGCCGCGGATGCGGCAGTCAGGAGGACTTCCAATCGGAGGGGTAGGGCGAAACGTCTCGGCTTCGCATTCCAGGGCTGTCACGGGCGACCTCGCACGAGCGGACGTGGTGCATGGCGCGTGCGCGGCATCGCATTGTGGCCTCTGCCCACGTGTGGTGGATTCGATGCATGAGAACCTTCGCCACGGATGAGCGGCTGGCGTACCGCCGCGCGGGCAATGAGCTTCAGCCCCGCCCGTCCGAGGACCATGTCCTCTCCTACGAGTACCGCTTGATGCAGCTGCCGCTGGTGCGGCCAGACCACCCGGAGGTCGTGCCGTTCGACCTCAAGGCCGGCTACGACTGGCTGGGCACCTACCGCGCGCCCCGCGTCTCGCTGGTGGGCTTCGTGGACTTCGGCGCCTTCGCGCAGAGCCCCCAGTTCAACCGCTTCATGAACGCCGTGGCGATGACCGCCGCGGCGCGGAAGATCGCCTGGGACATCGTCGAGCGGCGCAAATACAGACACCACTTCACCATCTGCAACGGGCTGCATGAACGGATGCCCATCGCGGACATCGTGCCCTTCGTGAAGCAGCGGCTGGAGGGCTTCCCCCGCTTCCGCATCCAGGTGAAGGGCGGCTGGCTCTGGGGCAAGAAGAACGGCCGCATCTACTTCCCCGTCTACCCGGAGCTGACGGACGGCCCGAACCCCGTGGACCACCTCACCGAGGTCCAGACGCGCCTGGGCCATTCGCTCCACCCGGGCTTCTACATCGGCTGTCTCCAGTTGATGGACCACCTGCGCTTCAACTCCGAGCTGGACGTGCACGAGGCGGACGAGCTCTTCGGCGTGCTGCGGCGCTTCCGCGAGACGACCCTCGTGGAGCTCGACGTGACCGAGCTCTCCATCCTGCGCACGCACGACGACCTCATCCTCAAGAGCCGGGTGCTCGAACGCGTGCCGCTGGCGGGGTGACGGGTTCATTCGAACTCCTGGAGCGCGCTGCGCAGGAGCACGCGCTCGTAGGCGTTGCGGACCAGCGCCCCCAGCGGACCGATGATCCGCGTGAGGTCCGTCTCGCGGTACAGCGCCGGGTGGTGGAGCAGCTCCAGCACCGTGGCGACGAGCGCCGGCTCCACGCGGTAGTCGAACATCCCGGGCCGGCGTGGGTGCGAAAGCCCCGCCTGGACCGCGTCGTTCACCAGCGCCGCCTCGCGGGCCACGACCCGCAGGTACACCTCGCGGGACGCAGAGGGTTCGGAGCGGAGTCCCTCCAACTCGTTCGCTGCCTCGCGCCACGGAGAGACCAGCTCCTCGGGGAAGGGAGCGACGAGCTCCACTTCTTCCGCGAGGCGCAGGCGGAGGTGGACCAGGAACTCCAGGGGCGAAGGCCGCCATGCCCACCCCACGACGGCCCCTGGCAGTTGCTGGATGGCGGAGCCCGCGCGCTGGGTGGGGCGCCCTTCCGACTCCAGGAGCATGCGCAGTTCACGGGGATCAAAGGCCGTGGCGGCCTCTTCAATCATGGCGCGAGTGTCGTCCGAGGAGTGCATGAGGCTCAGCGCACGCGTCGGGGCCTGGAGCCGGCTGCGCAGGTGGTGCGGTGAGCGCTTGTTCGGATCCGCCGACCCCTTGAGCGACTTGAACGCCGCGCAGGCCGACCGGCTCGGGGTGCGGAGGATGAGCGCGCAGGAGGACTCCAGCAGATACACCTCGCCAGGCACGGCCCACGTCTTGTCGAGCGCGATGGGGCGGTTGGGGCTGTACACCGCCTCGATGCTGCTCTGCGTGTATTGGACGAAGCGCCGGTCCACGACGCGGAAGCCCTCGCGCTCCAGGAACGCGAGCGCCTCCTCCACGAGCCCGAGCCCGATGGCGTACGGGTCGAAGAACGTGAAGACGAACTCCTCGCTCCCCGGACGCGAGCCGAAGGACTCCACGAGGCCGGACACACTGGCAACGTTTCTCATGTGAGGTCTCCACTTCCGGCTTCCACGAGCCACAGCACTTCTGAAGGCGCGAGCAGGACGTCCCCCTGGCCCTGACGCCCGCCGAGCAGGTCCGTCCACTTCCGCAACGGCACGGGGACGGACACGGGCTCCACGCCGAAGTTCACCAACACGTGCAGGGGCTGACGGCCATGGCCTCGCGCCAGATGCACGACCTGGGGCGCTGGCTGCCGCGCCACGCAGCCGCTGTCCTCCCTCATCGCGGGCGTCCGGTCGCGCAGGCGGATGAGGCCCAGCAGGGACTTCAGGATGCGCGCGTGCACCGGCTGTCGGACCAACGCACGCAGGGCGCCATCCGAGTACCGGTGCCGGTTCGCGGCGCGAGGATTGGAGGGCTCGACACCCACCGCGTCCGGCAACCCGAACAGCGTGGGGAAGTAGAGGCAGGGAGTGGCGGGGAGCGCGAAGAGCAGCGCATGCGCGGCCAGGTATCGCTCGACGTCGAGCCCTGCCTCCGTGGAGAAGATGCGGTGCAGGGTGCTGTTGAGTTCGTACGGCCGGGGTTCGCCCCCCACGTCCGCGTGTGACACCCGGACACCGGCACGCTCCAGCCGCTCCATCACCCGCCGCAGGGTGGGAGCATCCAGCGGCGGATCCATGGGACGCAGATGCACGCCGTCATGCGTCTGGAGGAAGGCGTAGCCGTCGCGGCCGTGTGCATCCGACGCGGACGCGTTCACCCAGTCCACCAGCGGACCGCCTTCGCCCGCGAGCGCCGCCGCGAAGACGAGCAGCGGCACCGCGAGGTGGTTGTCGTGCTGCGCCAGTTCCTCGCCCAGGTAGCAACGCTCGCCTGTGCGGTGGTCCGTCTCCGCGAGCAGGCGCACCGACGGGTCCACCAGGTCGGCCACGGCCCGCAGCGCGCGCACCAGCAGCTTCGCCTCCGGCTGGTGCGGCCCTCCAGGAACGCGCTTCCACACGTGTGGAATGGCATCCAGACGCACGACCCGCGCGCCCGCCTCCACCAGCCGCAGCAGCGTGCCCGCCATGGACAGGAAGACGTCTGGCGAACCGTGGTTCAGGTCCACCTGCGCGCGCCCATACGTGCACCACGCCCAGACCGCGCCGAAGCGCTGGAGGATGGAGGAGGTCCGCACCCGCGTGCCCCATTCGATGTCCCGCGGCTCGGAGAAGAGGTGGAAGTCCCCGGGCCGTCCCTCCCCGCGCAGCACGTCCCGGAACGCCGGGTGCGACGTGGACACGTGGTTCATCACCAGGTCGAGCATCAGCCCGCCGCTCACCTCCGACAGCCGCTCCAGGTCCTCCCACGCCCCCAGACGCGGATGCACGGCCCGGTGGTCCACCACCGCGAAGCCGTCATCCCCGTCCGACACATAGGGCGGGAGCACATGCAGCAGCGCCGGCCCCACGCCGCCCACCTCTTCTTCGAGGAAGCGCCGCAGCGCCGCGAGGGGAGCCATGCCTCCGTCGAGCACGTGGTCCGGATACACGGCGATGACCGCGGGCCGCGCGTCCACTGCCGCACGCCCGGGCCGCGGGCGAGCGCGGACGCCCTCCACCGCCTGGGCCAGCTCCCGGACGAGCGCCTCCGCGCGCTCCGCCCCGTAGAGTTGTCCCAGCGCGTCCCCCAGCCGCGCCCTCGCGGGGGCGAGGACCGGGTGGGCCGTGTATCCGGAGGTGCTCATCCCTGGTGCTCGAGGACGTAGTCGATGCTGCCCTGGAGGAACTCCACCGCGCGCGCCAGCTCCGGCTCCGCCGACATGCGTTGGGCCATGCGCTGATGGAGCGCTTCGATGCGCGTGAGGCATCCGCCCAACGGGCCCGTCGCGCAGTCCGCGTGCAGCAAGAGCCCTTCCTCGAGCAGGCCCCGGTCCACCTCACCCGCGGTGGCCATCGCCTTGCGCGACTCGATGAGCAGCCACTTGCGCGCCGCGCTTGTTATCCCGAGGGCCGCGAGGATGGAGACGAGCGCCTCCTCCACCGCGATGCGCGCCACGTGCCGGCTGGACTCCTCGCTGATGGCGCGGTGGCTGATGGCGTCCTCCAGGTACTCGTGGACCTCCATGAAGTGCCGCACGGTGAGGTAGGTGGGCAGCAGCTCCACCAGGAACTCATCCCGCCAGCTCGCCACCAGGCTCGGGTTCATCAGCGGCAATCCCACGCGCAGCCGGTGCAGGAAGCGCAGCTCCGGGCCGTCGATGATGGGGATGAACTTCAGCTCGGACGGCTTGTAGAGCGCCGGCGCGATGGCCGTCATCCACGTCATGATCTCCGCGACGCGGCTGCGCTCCGCCAGCTCGATGTTGACCTCGATGCCGTCGCAGTACTGGAGCGCTTCACTGAAGCGGCTGTTCTTGAAGCGCACGCCCTCCTTCGTGGAGATGAGCGACGTGCGGTGCGGCACCAGCACCATCAGGTCCACGTCCGAGCTGGGCGTGCCATTGCCAGCCGCGAGCGAGCCCGTCAGCAACACGCCGCACGAGGCGGGGTCGCTGACCAGCTCCGACAGGATGCGTTCGACGTCCACGCCGTGCGCGCGAAGCGTCTGCGTGGTGAGCGGTTGACCACTGGAGAGCTGATGCGTGCGCTTCATGATGCCACCTTCCCCCGTCCCTGATGGGACAGCTGCAAGTCCGAGAAAACGTCCGCGCACGCGTCCGCGACGGTGCGCACCATCTGCTCCTCATGCGTCCGCATCACGCTCAGGCGCAGCAGGCCGTGGCCCGCCGGAACGGCTGGATGGATGACCGGGTTGGCGTAGATGCCCCGGTTCCACAGCAGCCTCCATGCCTGGAGCGTGTCGAAGTCCGCGCCCACCTCCACGCTGACGATGGGACCGTCGGACGGAATGGGGCGCAGCCCGCGCTCCACCAGTGCCTCGCGCAGCGTGCGCACCCGTTCCTTCAATTGGGCCACCAGCCCCGGGTCCTCCTGGAGGATGCGCAGGGCGGCCAGGGCCGCGGCCACGGAGGCCGGCGTGTTGGCGGCGGTGAAGAGGAAGGGGCGCGTGAGGACGCGCAGCGCTTCAATCGGGTCCTTGTCCCCGATGATGGCGCCGCCGCAGGAGCCCAGGCTCTTGGAGAAGGTGATGGTGATGAAGTCCGCGTCCTGGACGACGCCGTCCTCCTCCACGGTGCCCAGCCCGCGCGCGCCCACCGTGCCCAGTCCGTGCGCCTCGTCCACGACGAGCGCCAGCCGCGTCTCGCGGCACACCTCCAGGAACCGGCGCAGCGGGGCCCGGTCTCCGCGCATGGAGTAGACGCCCTCCACGACACAGAGGCCGGAGGCGGTGTCGTCCTTCGCCTGGGCCAGCAGGTGCTCCGGGTCGTTGTGGCCGAAGCGTTTCATGTTCGCGCGCGCCAGCCACACGCCGTCCAGGACGGAGGCGTGCATCTCCTCGTCCACCCAGGCGCGGTCATTGCGGCCCAGCAGCGAGCTCATCAGGCCCAGGTTGGCGCCGTAACCGGTGGAGAACACCATGGCGCCGGTGCGGCCATAGAAGCGCCGCAGGGCTTCCTCCAGCTCCTCGTGGAGCGCCAGGTTGCCGTTGAGCAGACGTGAGCCCGTCACACCCGCGCCCCAGCGGGCGGAAGCCTCCTGCGCGGCGGCGATGACTCGAGAGTCGTTCGCGAGCCCCAGGTAGTTGTTGGAGCCGAAGTTGAGGATGTCCCGGCCCTCCATGCGGGTGATGGGGCCGGTGGCCGACTCCACGCGCGTGAAGTAGGGGAGGCGGCCAATGCGCTTGCCCAGACGGGCCTGCGCCACGCGCGGGTCCCCGAGCAGCCGCTGGATGACGGGAGCCCGAGGGCGGCCCGCGGTGTCTTGTTCAGGTCGTGTCATGTTTTTGATCCCGGAAGTCGAACGCCAGGCTCGCGGCGGTCGCGCAGACAGCGGTGAAGGTGAGGATGACGGCGGTGCTCTGGAGCACGACGCTCCAGCGGCCCGCGCCGAAGGTGGCTTCGTTGAGCGCACGCAGGGCCCAGTAGTGAGGCGTGGCGTAGCCGAGCGTGCGAGACCAACCCGGCAGCGCTTCGGTGGCGACGATGGCGCCACCCACCGCGCTGAACGTCACCAGCACCAGGTAGGAGAGGTTGGAGAGCGTGGCGGTGCTGCGCGTGATGGCGAAGAGGAGGAAGCCCAGTGCCGCACCGCTGGTCACCAGCGCCGCGCCGGTGAGGGCCACCTGGAGGACGTTGCCGTTCAGCGGCAGGCCGAGGAACGCCGCCGCGAAGCCGGTGAAGAGCAGCAGCTGCACGAACGACATCGCGCAAGCGGGCAGCACCTTGCCCATGGCGAACGCGAGCCGGGAGGGGCGGATCAACGCCTGCCTGCCGTCGGTGTGGTACCAGAAGTCCCGGTAGAACGCGTGACCGGAGTAGGTCACCACCATGTAGCTGAACATCACCGCGAAGCCGATGGTGGCCCGGCCCATGGCGCCCGGAGCTGTATCGAGCCCGGATACGCCCGGGCCCAGGATGGCGGAGAGCACCGCGGGCAGGATGAAGATGAACACCATGGCCGTGCGCTCTCGCGCGAGCACCCGCCACTCCGTCAGCGCGTAGCAACGCACCACGTTGACAAAGCCAGCCACGCCGCTGGGAGCGGATGGGGTACTGGAAACGATGTCGTGATTCATGGCCCTTCCGCCTCCCGGGCGAAGGCGCTCAGGGACGGGTCCCTCAGCAGGATGTCGCGGAGCCGGTTGCCGGACAGGCGCAGCTCGGACAGGTGGACATCGGAGGGGACCTCGCCCAGCTTCGAGCGGACCTCCTCCAGGCTGCTGGTGGCGAGCGTGAGCTCCCACGAAGCGTCGGGACGCGCGCCACGCAGCGACAGCGTGCGAGCCTGGTTCGACAGCACGGTTCCCAGTTCGCCCAGGTCGCGAGTCTTCCCATCCCGCAGCAGTACCAGCTCCGTGGACAGCTCCTCGATGTCCTCGGGGTAGTGCGCCGTGACGAGCACCGCGGCGCCCTCCTCACGCCACGCACGCACGCGGCGCACCACCAGCTGGCGGGCTTCGAAGTCGAGCGCGACGGTGGGCTCATCCAGCAACCGGATGGGCGGCGCATGGACGAAGCTCGCCGCCAGGTGCACGAGCCGCCGCTGCCCACCCGACAGGTGATGCACGCGCATGCGGGCAATGGGACCCAGCGCGAACTCCTCCAGGGTCCGCTCGATGGCGGCCTTCGCCTCGCCGCGTCCCAGCAGCAGCCGGGCCAGGTGCCCGACGTTCTCCTCCACCGTGAGCACGGGATAGAGCGCGATGGCCTGCGTCGCGAACCCGATGGCGCGGCGGGCGTGCAGCCCACCCACGTCGAGCCGCACCGAGCCGCCAGTTGTTCCCCGCACGGTGCCGGTGAGCGCTCCGAGCAGCGTCGTCTTGCCCGCGCCATTGGCGCCGAGCAGTCCCACGGATGTTCCCCCCTTCAAGTGGAGTGAAACATCGCGGAGTACGGGCGTCCCCTGGGGGAAGGCGAAGGAGAGCCGCTCCGCGGAGAGCAGGGCGGTTCCGTGCGCGGACCCCATGGACTGACGAAGACGCCCAGGTGTTTTGATTGGATCCTGAAATGCTGCTTCTTCAGGAAAAGTGATTTTGTCGGTCATCGTCGGGATGACCTTCTACAAAGGCGGTCTGACATCCAGCGTCAGCACTTCGCGTCGAAAATGACGCGGCCATACTCGTCACGGAGTCTTTGTTGAAAGCCTTTCCCATCTCATGCGTCCTGCTCGCCTCCGCGGTGATCACCAGTGCGGCATGCAGCAAGACGCCGGAGCCTGCTCCCGCGCCGGAAGCGAAGGCGGCGTCACCGGTTGCGGGAGGCACCGCGACCCAGGCGGTCGCGAAGCCGTCAAAGCCCGACGAGCTGCAGGTGATCCGCTATGGTGAAAAAACCTTCCCCCTGCGCGGCGCGCTCATCTGGGAGGAAGAGCTTGGCGGCAGCTCCGTGTTGCAGTTCTCGATGTACGACCGTGACGTCCCGTGCGACGAGCGCATCACGACGAACGCGCAGCGCTTCGCCGCGGGCATCATGAGCGTGGAGGCGGCGGAGGAGGGAGAGAAGGAACTCCGCGCCACGGAGTACAGGAGTCCCAACTGGATGTTCAGCGGGCTTCCCGAGTTCAACGCCAGCGCGGAACCCTACGACAGCTATCCCCTGCCGCACTGGGGGAAGCTCACCGTGACCCAGGTGACCGGCTCACCGGCACGCTGTGCTTCGCCTCGCAGCAGGTTCTCCTGGAAGGCCCCTTCACGGCGAAGCGCTGCGAGGGCAACGCTCCGCGGTGATGCTCCGAGACGCATGGGAGGGCGCGCAGGTGACTGCCAAGTCCTCCAGCAAGTTCGAGTGGGATCCCTTGTTCCAGCTTTCTGCTTCGAATCATGCTCTTGATTTTACTTATGTCTGCTCTCGAGCAGGGACACGGCATCCAGCCAGGTTTGAACGGTGCCCGGGAGAAGCCGCCTCGATGTCTTCATGAAAGTCATGATTCTCTCCGGTTGCACGATGCATGCTTTTACATTCGTGCCAGTCACCAGTCCTCGTGGTTGGAACGCGAAGGCCACATCAACGGTGTCGGGCATCGCGGAGAGGTCTACCTTCGTTTGGCCGGTCTTTACCTGCACGACGGCCTCTCGTCCGTCTGGATGCGCCATCGTGAACTCATAGGCGATCGTTTCCCGACGGCGTCGGGAAGGCCGCACGATCCATCCTTGTGTCTGAAGAAACACGAATATGACGTCCTCGACGTCCTCGGATGAGAGAAGGTCAAAGATGTCCATTCCTGCCGGGATGGCTGGAATGGGCTCGTTTCCCAGCTCACACCAAAGCAATTGGGTGTAGAGGATGGCTGTCGAGGCGGTGACCGACTGCACTGTCATTGGAGGGCGAAAGCACGCAACAATACTCCCTGGCACTCGGTCTTCAGTTCCTACTTCGCGGATTTCGACGGGCCTGACATTCGCGATATCCGCTTCGCGATTCTCTTGGGAGTCACGGTATTCCCATCCACCCCTGATCTTGCAGAGGTGATAGATGCCTTTGGGGCTTCGCATCCAGACAAAGTTGCCAACCGTCATGCTGGCAAGCTTGCTGATCGCTTTACGCCCGCTAGCCCAATGCTCTCCGTGGGTGGTAGCCGCCAAGGGCAGATAGGTTTCAAGGTTGTGCGCGGCTGCTTCAGGGAAATCAACCTGCCAGCCCACCCCAATCACTCCATCGCGGAGGCAGAGGTCATATGCGCGCTGATGGTTGGCCAATCCACCATAGGGACGAATGTGTATCCGCCAGACCTGGTTGTCGTGGCTTCGTTCGGTCGGCGCAAGGCTCCGTGCGCTGCTCGCAGGCGGCCGATGCTCACTCGTTTTGGACTGTGGCGAGGACGGCTTGATGTCGCGGCGCCTTTCGGGTGAATCAACCATGAGTCCCTCTTTCTTCGGAACCTTCACGATGCGCTGGTATGGGCGATGCCTGGGAAGCGTTCGCGCGCGTCGCGGCGACCCTCGCTCACGAGTCCCAGCGCATGCGATAGGAGCAGGCGTGGCTGTTTAGGTCGAAGGGCTCCACTCGGACGTTTGTCGCGCCTGCTTGGATCAGCCCCACTTCGTCACTGACGAAGTCCCCTTCATGTACAATCGTGTTTCTCTTTTCCGGTTGTCATCAGCCTTCTAGGGCACAGGCTTGGGAACCGGCTTTACGTCGGTGTTCTGGCCCGAGACGATGCGCCACTGCTCCTGGGTGCGCTTCAGCACATACCGCATCTGCGTGCGCAGCAACCCCTCCTCGGTGTTCTGTACGCCGGGAGGGAGGCCCGTGTGGCCGGTGACCTCGTGAATCGTGTCCACCACGGCGATGTCCTCGCTGGGGAAGAAGATCTTGCGCACGGTGACCTCCGCGTGACTGGTCTTGAAGATGCTCGCGAAGATGGCGGCGTGGCGCGTCTCGATTTCCGCGCGGCCCTGGAACACCGTGCCGGCGATGTTGATGAAGTCAGCGTCGTCCGTGAAGTCCCGCGTCCATGCCGTCGCGTCGTGGGCGTTCCAGGCCTCGGTCTGTGCCTTCACCAACTGGCGGACGTTCTGCTCGTCCTGGGCGTGGTCAGGGGCCGTGCACGCCGTGGACACCAACACCAGACTCAGCGCAGCGACGAGTGCGAAAGAAGAAGAGCGGGTCATGGCCGCAGTCTGCCATGAGGGACGGTGCTGGAAGGACCGCGCTCACGAATCCCAGCGCACGCGGTAGGAGCAGGCGTGGCCGTTGAAGTCGAACGGCTCCACGCGGATGTTCTTCGCGCCGGCCCGGGTCAGCCCCGCTTCGATGCACTCGCGCGGGGTGAAGTCGACGAGGAAGAGGTGCGTCAGTCATCCGCCTGCCGCTGCGTGCAGCTGGGCGGTGATGTCCACCGCTCGGGCATGGTCCATCAGTCGTGAGTTCATGTGGACAGAGTGGGCGTTCGTGTGGGCCGCGAACCGGCTCTGCTCTCGGACGACCTCGGCCGGGACGAGCGCGCCGCGGACCACGCCGTAGTCGGTATCCCGCAGCAGGATCAGGGCGGCCAGCTCGAAGTCCCAGGACCTGAAGGCGGAGGTCTGCAACTGTCCGCTCTTCGGTGGCTCGGACACGACCCGAGCCTTCACCTGGAGGCGCTCTCCTGTAGGGAGCGTGAGGTCGTACGACCTGGCCGAATTGTCCTGAGCGAGCGTTCCCCCGAGGGCGCGAGCAACGAGCCACTCTGCGTAGTCCCCCGTGGGAGCATTGTTGGTGCGCACGACCCCGCGGCGTCGAAGCTCCGCGAGCGCTTGCGCATACCCGGCGAGGAGTTCGCCGATACTCTGTTTCTGGATGCTCATGGTCGCTCCCAACGATCCTGTCCAGCCGTTGACCGCTACGATGCATGCCACGTGCGGATTCGCCCAGTCGAACTGGACCACGCTCCTGCCGCTACTCAAGTCCAAATGTCGTAGAAGAACGAGAGGATGCCCTCCCTTAGGAGGGACAACCCGAAGGATGCGACCTCGGCGAGGTTGACCTGGCCGAGGAACATCATCGGCGGGCCGCCATACTCGGGCCCGCGCGTCTCAGGGGCGAGGTCGTAATCCCGCAGAACCTTGCGAAGGCGTCCGGTGTCAAAGTGCATGCGAACAAAAGGTAGAGAATATAGGAGGTTGCCACCATGCCGGGCGCCGTGGATTTTGACTCTGACGAAGCATGCGACGGAGGGCTGATGCGCCTTCGTCCCTTGCTGTTCGCCGTGATGCTGTCCGCGTGCGCCTCCCAAGGCCCTGTGTCACGTCCGACCTTCTTCACGCCTCCTGCGGCGGCAGTGGCTCCATCCACCCCTGCCGAGGACTACGGCACCGCGCATCCGTTCCTGCTCGTGGACTCCGCACCGGACGGGCGGTGGCTCCTCGCCTGCCAGGCCCGAGAGGACACCAACGGTGATGGGCGCATCGAGACCGTCCTTGGCTTCCACGGCAACATCGTGGGTGACGCGCTTCGCCCCTACCTCTTCCTGGAGCCCGGAGAGGGCATCCGCATCGACGAGGTGCTCGCCGTGGCTCCCACGGGGCGCTTTCTCGTCCTGGTGCGTGACACCACGCTCTGGCTCCTCGACGTGGAGACCCGCGAGGAGAAGGTGCTGGCCTCGGATGTCACGCCCGACACGACGAGCCCTCATCCACCCATCCGCGCCAGCTTCTCCCGGGATGGCCTGCGGCTTCTCTACCTGCGTCCCGAGGGCGGGCGCCCTGTCTCCGTCGTGCGAGACCTGCTCCAGGGGACCGAGCGCGTGCTCGATGCTGGTCGTGGCCTGCTCGGACAGGCCCTGCTGGATCCCTCCGGCCAGTGGGCGATGTTCGACGTGGTGGAGGACACGAACTCGGATGGAAAGGAGAGCTGGCCCCGAGAGGACACCACGCTCGCACCCGCCACATGCCGGGGGCCGGTCATCTCCAGCTCGCACTTCGGCTGGGAGGGCGATACCCCCGTGCGCCGCTACCGCCGGCTGGGGGGAGGCGCTCTTCTCCAGGGCGACGACATCCTGCAACCCATGGGGGAAGGAATGCTGCGGCGTGCTCCAGACCGATCCATCTTTCTCGAACATGCGGATGGGCGGCATGAGGTCTGGGTCCCATCGAGCTGCAATGGAACCCTGGTGTACGCCGACGCGGCGCATGAGCAGGTCTTGGTGGCCTGCGAGGCACAGCCGGACCTCGGCCTGCTGGAATTGCACGGCGCCAGGGTCCATGAACCCGTGGGTTGGCGGATGTTTCTCCCGTTTTCGGACAGATACATCCGCTTTCCCGGAAGGGACGGAAGGCTGCTGTCGTTGTTGGTTCCTTCCGAGCGTGAGCCTTCCAACGCAGTGGACACCGTCATCGACCTGGAGCGGCGCACCGTTCGAGTGGTGCCCTTTGGGTGGGTGGTGGCTTCCCTGGGGGCGCATGCCCTACTGCAGGAGAGCGTCGAACCCGCTGAGCCTGTCGGCCGGCGGGGAGGGCGGCTGTGGCTCTGGAACGTGGGGACAGGGTTTCCACCGAACGTCTTGAGCGAGTCGACGGACTCCGGGCTGCTCTGGGCGGGCGACACGGTGCTCGTCATGGGGAAACGGATCAACCTGCGAACGGGCAAGGTACTGGGGGATGCCTCGGACGGGGCTCTGGCGCTCGATATCCGAGGTCGGGTTCTGCGCCCGAGTCCCACCGCGGTGAAGGAACCGGGCTCGTCGGCCCAATCCGGTCCTGTCCGGTGGGAGCCGGCGCTAAAGACTCACTGATCCCAGCGCACGCGGTAGGAGCAGGCGTGGCCGTTGAAGTCGAACGGCTCCACGCGGAGGTTCTTCGCGCCGGCCCGGGTCAGCCCCGCTTCGATGATGCCCAGGTGGTAACCGGGGTTGCCGTTGCACTCGCTCACCTTGATGTCGGGCCCGAAGATGGGCCACAGGGACACGAGCGCCTTGCCCAGCAGCGTGTGCTCCAGGCCTTTGATGACGCCCATGACCGCGCCGTTCGATTCGCACGCGGGGTGAAGTAGATTCACACCCGTCCGCGAAGCACACAGGAGCCACCATGAAGCTGATATCGAGCAGTGCCATCGTGACGGGAGCGGGCCAGGGCATCGGACTGGGAATCGCCGCGCGCCTCATGCGGGACGGAGCCAACGTCCTGCTCTTCGGGCGGACCCCGGAGAAGGTGGAGGCGGCCGCCAGCGAGCTCAACCGGGTGATGGAGGGGCACGCTCGGGCCGTGCCCTTCGCGGGCGACGTGGTTCGCGCGGAGGATGTGGCGCGGGCCATCGAGGTGGCCACGCGTGAGTTCGGCCTCCCGGGGATCCTGGTGAACAACGCGGGGTCGGCCACCCTCCGCCCGCTCCTCGAATTGCCGGAGGAGGAGTTCGACCAGATCCTGGCCATCAACCTCAAGGGGCCCTTCCTGTTCACCCAGGCACTCGCGAAGTCGCTCGTCGCCGCGAAGCAGCCGGGCTCCATCGTCAACATCTCCTCGTTGAACCAGACGGCCGTGACGGACGGGCTCGCCCACTACTGCGCCTCCAAGGCGGGGCTCGCGAACTTCTCGAAGGTCGCGGCTTCGGAGCTGGGGCGCTACGGCATTCGTGTGAATGTCGTGGCCCCGGGTGCCATCCGCACCCCCCTGGCCGAGGGTGCCGGCCTCATGAAGGGAGCCATGGGGCGGGAGTTCCTCTCCCACACGCCGCTCGGAAAGCCGTGTGGCGAGCCGGAGGACGTGGCGAAGGTGGTGTCGTTCCTCTGCAGCGACCTCGCGTCATGGATGACCGGCGACACGCTCGCCGTCGATGGTGGCAATCACATTCGCGGGCTGCACAGCTACGCGGACACCCTGGGCCTCACCCGTCCCGTGGAAGGCTGAGCCGCCCGCCGCTTGGGGTCCCCGGGTGCCTGCCTGTCAGGTGCCCGGAGTCGGAGGCGAGGGCGGTGCGGCTGGACGGCATGGATGTCCCGGTTCCGGCGTCCCGAGAGGACAGGGAAGGTGGAGTCAGTCACCGGCCGCTCCACGTGGGCATCGCGCCCATCAGGGCCGGCAGGACGAGGCCCACGGCCAGCCCGCCGAACGTCAGCGCCGTGGGCGCGGGAAGGCCCAGCACCCGCCGTAGCGGGGGGAGGGTGAGCGCCGCGATGTGCACGGCCGTGGCCCCCCCGATGAAGACGGGGAGGCGCCACTCGCCGTCCGCGGGGAGGTTGCGCCGCGTCTCCCTCGGCGCCCGGCACACGGCCGAGTAGCCCAGCTGCACCGCGGTGAGCGTCCCGAAAGCCAGCGGCGGCCCGCCCAGCGCCAGCCCCAGCCCTCCAACGCCCGCCATCAGCGCTCCGTCCCGCACCACGCGCCGCACCGCCGGGCGCGTCAGCAGCGGCATGCCTGGCGGCGCGGGCGGCCGGTCGAGGATGGCCGGGTCTCCGGGCTCCATCGCCAGGGCGATTCCCGGCAGCGTGTCCGTGAGGAGGTTGATCCACAGCAGCTGCAGCGGCGTGAGCGGATCCGCAAGGCCGAGCAGGCCCGCGCCCAGCACCAGCGCCATCTCCGAGAGGTTGGTGGCGAAGAGGAAGCGCAGCGCGCGGCGCAGGTTGTCCTGGACGATGCGGCCCTCGCCCACCGCGGACATGATGCTGCGCAGGTCCTCGCTGGACATCACCACGTCGGCCACCGCGCGCGCCATGTCGCTGGAGCGCACGCCCACCGCCACGCCCACGTCCGCCGCCTGGAGCGCCGGGGCGTCGTTGATGCCGTCACCCGCCATGGCGACGATTTCTCCGTGCGCGCGCAGCGCCTTCACCAGCTCCCGTTTGTTCTCCGGCGTCACGCGCGCCAGCACCGCCGTGCGGTCGAGCCTCCGGCGAAGCTCGTCACCCGTCAGCTCGAGCATCTCCGCCAGCGCCACCGGGGTGAGCGTGTCGCCCTCCAGCCCCACCTGCCGGGCGATGGCATCGGCCGTGCGGGGCTGGTCTCCCGTCAGAATCACCGTGCGGATGCCCGCGCGGCGCGCCTGCCGCACCGACTCCGCCGCGCCGTCGCGAAGCGGGTCCCTCAAGCCCACGAAGCCGATGAAGGTGTAGCCGCCCGTGGGCGCGTGTTCCCCGTCTCCGGGGAGCCTCCGCCAGGCCAGCCCCAGCACCCGCAGCCCGTCCTCCGCCAGCGCGTCGTTGCGCCGCGCCAGCCGCTCCCGCGTGCGCGCGTCCAGCGGCCCCTTCAGGTCCCGCTCGCACAGGGTGAGCACCTGCTCGGGGGCCCCCTTGACGAAGGCCACCATGCCGTCGCCGGGCACACGGTGGACGCTCACCACGTAGTGGATGCCCTCGGAGCGCTCGAGGAGGTGGCAGCGAGGGAAGTCGCGGCGCAGCGTGGCCCCGTCCAGCCCCGCGGCGTGCGCGGCGGCCACCAGCGCCTTCTCCGTGGAGCTGCCGGACACCGCCATCTCCTTGCCGTTGCGGTGGACGTCCACGTCGCTGTTGAGCAGCGCCAGCGCCAGCGCCAGCGTGGGTGGGTCCTCCAGCACGGCGTCCGGCCTCAGGCGCAGCGAGGACAAGTCCAGGGGGCCGTCCCCGACGTCCAGCACGTCCAGCCGCATCTCGTTGCGGGTGAGGGTGCCCGTCTTGTCCGTGCAGATGACGGTGACGCCTCCGAGCGCTTCGGCGGAGGAGACGCGCCGCACCACCAGGCCGCGCGCGTGAAGCCGCTGCATGGCGCGCACCAGCGCCGCGGTCGCCACCAGGGGCAGGCCCTCCGGCAGCGCCGCCACGCCCAGCGCCACCGCGCCGCGCAGCACCTGGGGCCCGGAGCGGCCATGCGCCAGCCCCAGCAGGGCGGACAGCCCCGCCGCGCCCACGGAGGCCACCGCCACGCGCCGGTCCAGCTGGCCCAGCTTGCGCGTCAGCGGCGTGGGCGGCGCGGACTCCTGGGCCACCAGCTCCCGCACGCGCGCCTGCTCCGTGTCCGCGCCGGTGGCGACCACCAGGGCGCGCCCATGTCCCGACGCCACCGTCGTGCCCGCGAACAACAGGGACGTCCGCTCCGCCAGCGGCGCCCGCGCATCCACGGGCGCGGCCCGCTTGGCCTGCGGCTCGCTTTCTCCGGTGAGGGGCGCCTCGTCCGCGGAGAGCCGGTGCGCGTCCAGCACGCGCGCGTCCGCGGGCAGCACGTCCCCCGCGCGCAGCAGCACCACGTCCCCGGGCACGAGCTCCGCCACCGGCACCGTGAGGAGCACGCCGCCGCGCAGCACCTGGGCCGCGCCCGCCTCCAGCTTCTGCCACGAGGCGAGCATCTCCTGGTTTCGGCGCTCGATGCGGTAGCCGATGCCCGCGTTGAGCCCCACCACCGTGAGGATGGCGGTCGCCTCCACCGCGTCACCGGCCAGCGCCGAGGCCCCCGCCGAGCCCATCAGCAGCAGCGTGGGCACGGAGGCCAGCTGCGAGCCCAGCATGGCCAGGCGCGAGCGCGGCTTCTCCACCACCGCCAGGTTGGGGCCGTAGTGCTTGAGCCGCCGCGCCGCTTCCTCCGACGTGAGCCCCTGGTCCGTGGCGTCCAGCCGGACCAGCACCGCCTCCACCGTCATCGCGTGCCACGACTCCTGGGGAGCGCTCCGCGTGCCTTGCACCGGGCGGGCCTGATGCGGGACGGGCCAGGGGACCGGCTCGTCGGGTTGCTGGCGCAGCTGGGCCAGCAGCGGGGCCCCCTGCGCGTAGCGCACCAGCAGGCGGCCGGTGCGGGGCTCCGCGCTTGCCTCCTCGATGCCGGGCCAGGTGGCGAAGGTGCGCTCCAGCCGCTTCCCGAGGGAGTGGTTCCACCGCAGGCCGGGGACCTCCAGGCGCAACCGCCGCGCCGCGGTCGCGTGGCGGACCACCCTCGCGGGTGCCGACTGTCCATCCATCAGGAACACCACCATTCGCCCACCCCCCCGACTGGCATCAAGGAATGGGGAGGGTGGTGCGTCCGGACAAGGAGGCTCGGCGCGCTGTCGGAAGATGAAGGTGTGACATCCGCGCGCCGGCCGTTCCACCCGTCAACACCCCGCTCCACCTCCAGGGCCTGAAAGGGGGGGCCTCAGTGGATGCGCGTCGGCTCCTCCCGCGCTCCTGCCGCCCGCGGGGCGGGCGCCCCCTTCCGGCCGGCCGGCTGGCGTGCCGGTCGCGCGGCTCGCGCCGGGGCGGCGAACGCGTGTGCCACGCCCTCCTCGCGGTAGCGGTGCACCAGCGTGTCCAGGTGCCCGCCGTCCATGGAGGTGTGCAGGGCCTCCGCGGCCTTGTGCAGCAGGTCGCGCTCGGCCGCGGACACGGTGAGGTCCGCGGCGGAGAGCTGGTGGAGGGACCACATGAGGACCTCGCGTGCCCTGGCCGGCGCCGAGCGCAGGCGCTTGAGCCACGCGGAGACATCCTCCACGAAGTGGCCCACGGTCTCCTGGCGCCGTGCCGGAGAGAGCCGGGAGAGCTGGTGGGTGAGCACGGCGGACTCCTCCTGCCGGAGACGGCCGTCGGAGACGAAGAGGAACCACGCGCTCTCCAGCAGCAGGCTCACCCCCTCCGGGGCCACGCGGCGGATGGCGGCTTCGGAGTCCTCCAGCGCGCGGCGCAGTCGCACGTAGCTCAGCACCGAGTTGCCCAGGTGCCGGGTGCGCCGCCAGTTGGCCACGGAGGACGTCACCACGTTCAGGAACGGCACGAGGTTGCGCGACACGCTCTCGCCCAGCAGCTTCGCCCCCAGGTCCTCGCCCAGGTCGGTCGCCCTCGCCTGCGCCAGGTGCTCCACGCGCCCCAGTCCGAGCGAGTCCTCGTCCTTGTCCTCCGCATGTTCCCCCTGGCCGCGGGTGATGGCGTAGAGGCGCGAGAAGTCGGAGGGGTCCTCCGGGTCGAAGCGCACGCGGAAGGCGCTGGCCAGGTCGCACGCCATCCCCAGGTTGATGAGGGCGTTCACGAGCATCTCCGTCGTGATGACCAGGCCCGAGGCGGGGATGGCCACCATCAGTCCGGGGGCGCCCGCGTCCGCCGAGACCGCGGTGATGCCGGAGGTCAGCGAGCCGCTGCCCGCGCCGGAGAGGAAGGCGGCCCCGCAGGCCCGCCGGATGATGGCCTCGGTGACGGCCGCGCCCGTCCCCTTCGCGGCGGGGGCCCTTTGCAGCACGTGCGCGTCGTAGTGCCGCAGGTAGATGGACAGCAGCTTGGTGAACCAGCGCCCCGTGCGCAGGTCCCTGGGGGAGAGCTCGTGCGTCAGCGCCCCTGCCAACTGCAAGGAGCGTTGGAGGAGCGCCGCGCCTTCCCCTCGCTCTCGTGGAGCCAGTTCCATCGTCGCCGTCATGGTTCCTCCTCGCGGACCCTCGCCAAGGGGGCCGGTCAGGCATTCCTGTGTGTCATTGCCTTGCAGGAACGTTGGACACGCGCGGACGCCCTGACAGGCACTGGCTCCGGAGGGACGGCCGCTGCCTGGGGCGCTCGGGATCCATTACCGCACGGCCCAGACCGACCCGCGTCTGATTTGGGAGAAACCCTGGGTTGTCGCTGCAATGCACTCGCGCGCGGAGTGCGCCCCTAACGGCCACGTCACGGGCGCGCTCGAAAAAGCGCACACGAAACCAACCCAGGGAGTGGTCACAACCTGAACAGATTTTCAAGGGCGCAAACGCACGACGGTTCGGCTACAGGGCGGCGAATTCCCTGACACGGCTGCTCCCTTCAGCCCGTTCGAGTGCCCACGATGCATGTCTCTGCTCCTGAAGTGCCTCTCTCCTCACCGCCCCGCGCCAGCCGCCTCAAGCGGTGGATCATCGGCGTGGTGCTCCTGCTCGCGGTCTTCGCGGGGCTCGTGGCCGTCAAGGCGGGCCAGATCGTCTCGATGATCAACGCCGGTGAGACCTTCGTGCTGCCGCCTGAGTCCGTCACGTCCACCCAGGCGGAGTCCTTTGGCTGGCAGGGGACCCGGAGCGCCGTGGGCACAGTGATGGCGCTTCGGGGCGTGACCTTGAGCGCGGAGCTGCCGGGCGTCGTCAACGACATCCGCTTCGAGAACGGCGCTTCGGTGAAGAAGGGCCAGGTGCTCATCCAGCTCGACACCTCCAGCGAGCAGGCCCAGCTGGCCGGCGCCGAGGCCGACGCGGAGCTCTCGCGGCTGACGCGCGAGCGCGCCGAGAAGCTCAACGCCCAGGGCGCCAATACCCAGTCGGACCTGGATGCCGTCCGCGCGCGGTCGCTCCAGTCCTCCGCCACCGTGGCCCACCTGAAGTCCCTCATCGCCAAGAAGACCATCCGCGCCCCTTTCGATGGCCGCATCGGCATCCGCCAGGTGGAGCTGGGACAGTTCGTCTCCCCGGGCAACCCCATCGCGTCCCTGCAGTCCTCCACCCCCGCGCTCGTGGAGTTCCAGCTTCCCCAGCAGGCGCTGGCCCAGGTGAAGCAGGGCCAGAAGGTGCGCCTGCGCGTCGACGTCTTCCCGGGCGAGTCCTGGGAAGGGGACCTCACCACCATCAACCCCGAGGTGGAGCTGTCCTCTCGCAACGTGCGCATGCGCGCCACCGTGCCCAACGCGGACGGCCGGCTGCTGCCGGGCATGTTCGCCAGCGTGGAGGTGCTCTCCGACGCCAGCGAGCAGGTGGTGGCCATTCCCGCCACCGCCGTGCTCTTCGCCCCCTACGGTGACTCGGTGTTCACCCTCTCCGAGGGCAAGGACGCCGCGGGCAAGGCGGCCCTGCTGGCTCGGCAGCAGTTCGTGCGGTTGGGAGAGCGCCGGGGTGACTACGTCGCGGTGACGGCCGGCCTGAAGCCCGGGCAGACCGTGGTCAGCAGCGGCGTCTTCAAGCTGAAGAACGGCATGGCCGTCGTCGTGAACAACGCGCTGGCGCCGCCCATCGAGATCGCGCCCCTGCCGGTGAACCCGTAGGGCCGCGAGAGGCGAACCCATGAAATTCACCGACCTCTTCATCCGGCGTCCGGTCGTGGCGCTGGTCGTCAACCTCATCATCATCATCGCCGGCCTGCAGGCCCTGCGCTCGCTCAACGTGCGGCAGTACCCGCGCAGCGAGAACGCCGACATCACCGTCACCACGGTCTACGTCGGCGCCAACGCGGAGCTCGTCCGTGGCTTCATCACCACGCCACTGGAGCGCGTCATCGCCGCGGCGGACGGCATCGACTACGTCGAGTCCACGAGCTCGCAGAACGTCTCCATCATCCGCGCCCGGCTCAAGCTCAACTACGACGCCAACCGCGCCCTGAGTGAAATCAGCGCCAAGGTCGACCAGGTTCGCGGCGACCTTCCGCCCGAATCCCAGGTCCCCGTGATGGGCATCGAGTCCGCGGACAGCCAGTTCGCCGTCGCGTACCTCAACTTCACCTCCGACTTCCTCGAGCAGAACGAGCTGTCCGACTACCTGGTGCGCGTGGTGCAGCCCCGGCTGTCGTCCGTGGAGGGCGTGCAGCGCGCGGACATCCTCGGGGCGCGCACGTTCGCCATGCGGGTGTGGATGAAGCCGGACCAGATGGCCGCGCTCAACGTCAGCCCCATCCAGGTCCGCCAGGCGCTCGCCACCAACAACTCACTCGCCGCCGTGGGCCAGACGAAGGGCTCGCTCGTGCAGGTGAACCTCACCGCGAACACGGGTCTGCGCTCCGTGGAGGAGTTCAAGCAGCTCATCGTCCGCAAGGATGGCGGCGCGGTGGTCCGGTTGTCGGACGTCGCGGACGTGGTGCTCGGCGCCGAGGACTACGACACCGACGTGACGCTCAACGGGAAGACGGCCGTGTTCGTCGGCATCTGGGCGCTGCCCAACGCCAACTCGCTGGACGTCATGCAGCGCATCCGCCTGGAGATGGACTCGCTCAAGAAGGACCTGCCCGAGCAGATCCACGGCGGCGTCGCCTTCGACGGCACGGACTACATCCAGAACGCCATCGACGAGGTGGTGAGCACGCTCATCGAGACGCTCATCATCGTCGTCATCGTCATCTTCCTGTTCCTGGGCTCCGTGCGCTCCATCCTGGTGCCGGTGGTGGCCATTCCGGTGTCGCTCATCGGCACGGTGTTCCTGATGCAGGTGTTCGGCTTCACGGTGAACCTGCTCACCCTGCTCGCGGTGGTGTTGTCCGTAGGCCTGGTCGTGGACGACGCCATCGTCGTGGTGGAGAACGTGGAGCGCCACCTGCGTGACGGACTGCGCCCGGTGGACGCCGCCATCAAGAGCGCTCGCGAGTTGGTGGGTCCCATCATCGCGATGACGCTCACGCTCGCCGCGGTGTACGCACCCATCGCCTTCCAGGGTGGCCTCACGGGTTCGCTGTTCCGCGAGTTCGCGCTCACGCTGGCCGGAGCCGTGACCCTGTCGGGCGTGGTGGCGCTGACGCTCTCCCCGATGATGTCCTCCGTTCTCCTGAAGGCGGGCCACGAGGACAAGGGGTTCGCGGGCGTCATCAACCGCACCTTCGAGCGCCTGCGGGCCGCGTATGCCCGCTCCCTGGACAGCTCGCTGCTCGTCCGCGGGCCCGTCTACGCGGCGTGGATCTTCCTGAGCGTGCTCGCCCTGGTGATGTTCAACCAGTCGGCCCGGGAGCTGGCGCCCGTGGAGGACCAGGACTTCGTCATCGGCATCATGAGCACTCCGTCCAACTCCACCCTGGATCAGCTCAAGCCGTCCGTGACCAAGACGAGCGAGTTGCTGATGGACATGCCGGAGTCCAGCTTCAACTTCCAGATTGTCCAGCCGAGCAACGGCTTCTGGGGCCTGGTGCTGAAGCCGTACAAGGAGCGCCAGCGGACCACTGCGCAGGTGCTGGCGGAGGCGCAGGAGCGGGTGAACACCATCCCGGCGGTCCAGACCTTCACCCTCCAGCCCCCCGCGCTGCCGGGTGGTGGCAACTTCCCGGTGGAGTTCGTCATCGCGTCCACGGCGGAGGCGGAGGAGCTGCTGGGCTTCGCGCAGCAACTCCAGGAGAAGGCGACACAGAGCGGGATGTTCGCCTTCCCGCCCATCATCGACGTGAAGTTGGACCAGCCCCAGTCGGAGCTCGAGGTCGACCGTGAGAAGGTGGCGCAGCTGGGCCTGAACCTGGGGACCGTGGGCCAGGACCTGGGGACCGCCGTGGGCGGCAACTTCGTCAACCGGTTCAACATCGCCGGCCGCAGCTACAAGGTCATCCCGCAGGTCCTGCGGTCCTCCCGCCTCACGCCGGAGCAGCTCAAGGACATCCACGTCACCGGTCCCGACGGCAAGCTCGTGGCCCTGTCGGCCATCGCGTCCTTCAAGGACAAGGTGGCGCCCCGGTCGCTCAACCGCTTCCAGCAGCTCAACGCGGTGAAGCTCAGCGGCGTGGCCATCCGTCCGCTGGATGAGGCGCTCACCTACCTGGAGACGGAGGCCTCGCGCATCCTGCCCGCGGGCTACCGCATGGACTACACGGGCGAGTCCCGGCAGCTCCGCACGGAAGGCGACTCGTTCGCTCCGGCGTTCGGGCTGGCGGTGGTGTTGATCTTCCTGGTGCTCGCGGCCCAGTTCAACAGCTTCCGGGATCCGCTCATCATCCTCGCCGGGTCGGTGCCGCTGGCGCTCTTTGGCGCGCTGGTGACGACGTTCCTGCGGATGCCGAACCCGATGATGCCGTACTTCACGGACAGCTTCACCACCACGCTCAACATCTACTCACAGGTGGGTCTGGTGACGCTGGTGGGCCTCATCGCGAAGAACGGCATCCTCATCGTGGACTTCGCCAACCGCCTCCAGGAGGAGGGCAAATCGAAGCTCGAGGCGGTGAAGGAAGCGGCCTCCGAACGGCTCCGTCCCATCCTGATGACGACGGTGGCCACGGTCGCGGGCCACTTCCCGCTCGTCCTGGTGTCTGGACCGGGCGCGGCGGCGCGCAACAGCATCGGGCTCGTGCTGGTGACGGGCATGGCGCTGGGCACGCTCTTCACCCTGTACTTCGTGCCGGCCATCTACCTGCTCATCGCCAAGACGCGCACCGTGGCCGCCAGCGAAGCACCGGAGCTCCAGCAGGCGCCCGACGCCGCGACGTAGCGTCGGGATAGGCAGGGCTGGAACAGCGGGGCCGAGGAGGACCTTGATGGAACTCCTCGGCGCCGGCTGGCGTGGCTACCCTACGCGCGTTTCCGGAGTGCGCATTCGGATGGCGAGCGCGCGGCAGGCCGCGTCGGGTGCTGTGTCGGCGGGCGGGGCCCATGCGCCGAGCGAGTGATAGAGCCTGCCCTCGCGCCGCTCCAGGTAGAGGATCATGTTGAGCGGCCAGCCGCTGCCCTGGAACAGGTGCCGGTCCATGGGCGTGGGCTCCTGGCTGACGCGCAGGCCACGCTCGTGGGGCGGGCCGATGCGGTGCCAGTCCGGGTGCAGGTGGATGGAGCCGAGCACCTCCAGCCCCTCGGCCTCGGCCTCGGCGGTGATGCGCAGCAACTCGCGGGGCTCACACCAGTAGCCGCGCCGGCCATTGGCGTAGCAGGCGCCGAAGCGGGGGATGATGGCCGCGTCGAACTCCTGGCGCACGGTGTCGTCCGTCTCGCGGATGTTGGTGGCGAAGCCCACGCGCTCCACGTGCATCACGTCGTCCGTGAAGCGCCCCAGCAGCACGGCCCAACTGCGCGGCGGCAGCTCCGGCGTGCACGCCCTGTACTCCCGGACGGCGTCCGCCATGAAGTCCGACAGCGCCGCGGGATCCACGAGCACGACGTCGGCGCTCATTCCCCGGACTCCGGTGTGGGGAGGCGGCCCGCGGCCCGGTCCTCGCTCAGCTGCGTGATGAGGTGGCGGGCCATGCGCTCCTCGAAGGCGGCGGCGCTGTCTGGCGTCCACGGATAGAAGCCCTGGCCCGTCTTCAGACCCAGCTCGCCCTGGTCCACCTTCTGGGCGAGCACCGGCGGCACCGGGCGCCCCGAGCCGCGCAGGACGTTGGTGATGAAGTCCAGGCCCACGAGGTCCAGCCGGTCGAAGATGCCAGAGGCACCCAGGCGCCGCCCGATGCCCTGGGTGAGCACGCGGTCCACCATCTCCGGCGTGGCCACGCCCTCCTGTACGATTCGAAAGGCTTCGCCAATGAGCGCCTGCTGCAGGCGCGGGCCCACCGAGCCCGGCACGTCCCTCGCGAACACCACGGGCGACTTGCCCAACTCTTCAAGGAATCGCCGCACCGTCTCCACCGCGTCGGGTGAGGTCTTCTCGCCAGGGATGACGTCCACCAGCGGCACCAGGTGCGCGGGCAGGTAGTAGTGCGCGGAGAGGACACGCTCCGGGTGCGCGCAGTCGCGGGCAATGGCTGTCACGCTCAGCGCGGTGGTGTTGGTGGCGAGCAGGGTGTCCGGTGACGCGAGCCGGTCCAGCTCCTTGAAGAGTTGCTGTTTGAGCGCCAGGTCCTCGGGGATGGATTCGATGACCAGGTCCTGAACCACGGCGGCCTCGGCGAGCACCGTGGTGCGATGGATGCGCGCGAGCGCGGTGGTGCGTTGCTCCGCGCCGAGCATCCCTGTCTCCACCAGCAGCGCGGCGTCGCGCTCCAGCTTCACGCGCGCTGCCTCGCTGCTCTCCGCCTGCCTGTTGAAGAGCACCACGTGTCTGCCGGCGATGGCGAGCTCGAGTGCGATGCCGCACCCCATGGCTCCGCCGCCAACAACGCCAATCCTCATCAGCAGCTTGTGTCCCATGTGCCGCGAGCGTGGCCGCCCTCCGCACGCGTGGCAATCACTTGAATGGCGGCTGCAATTGTCCAGGACGCATGCGTGACGCGCCGAGCCTTCAGCGGCGTCACGGATTCACAAAGCGCCCGTGCTGCTCGCCTTCAGGGCGCGCACATCCCGTCCGACGGGCCCTTGCCTGCCTCCCCAGACAGACGGGGCGTGCATGACGATATTGCGCTCATGCCGCAGCTTGTCATGTGCCGGCGCTTCAATGGATTCAGCGCGCGTCAACGCGCGAGGAGGAGCACCCATGCTGGATACCGAACGTGTTGGCGAGCCCCTTCGTCGTCTTGAAAGTCGCATCCTGCTGGCCGAGGCCCGGAGGGCCGTGCCGGAAGCCTTCGACTCTCAGGGCCGGCTGCTCTCTCCCGTCGCTGGGAAGTGGGTCCAGCCGCCTGCCTGGTTCAATGCCATCTCGCCCATTGACGGCAGCGTCCTCGCGGAGCTGCCGCTGCTGGGCGCCGCCCAGGTCGCCACGGGGGTCGAGCAGGCAGCGGCGGAGTTCGCGCCCTGGGCGGCCCGTCGGCTCGATGACCGCGCCCGTGCCGTCGCGGAGGCGGTGGTGCTGTTGCATGCGCACCGGGATCTGCTCGTCCGGATTCTCGCGTGGGACATCGGCAAGACGTTGCCCACGGCCTCCAACGACGTGGACCGGTGTCTCGCGGGCATCGCGTGGTACCTGGAGCAGATGGACCGGATGATCGATGGCCGCAAGCCGCTCGGCCTGGTCTCGAACATCGCCTCCTGGAACTATCCCTTCTCCGTCCTGCTGCTCAACGTGCTCGTGCAGTCGCTCGCGGGCAACTCGGTCATCGCGAAGATTCCGACCCAGGGCGGCGGCGTCTCACTCACGCTCGCCTTCGCGTTGCTGCGCCGCGCGGGCCTTCCCGTCTCGCTCGTCGGTGGACGCGGAAGGGACCTCTCCGAGGCGCTCGTCGGCCATCCCCACATCGCGGGCGTCGCCTTCATTGGCGGCCGCGCCAACGGTGGCGAGGTCCACCGCCGCCTGCGTGAAACGGACAAGCGCTACGCGTTGGAGATGGAGGGCGTGAACGCCTACGCCATCACGCACTTCACGGATTGGGACGGGCTCGGCGAACAGATTCGCGCGGGCTTCGACTTCGGCAAGCAACGCTGCACCGCCTACACCCGCTGGGTCGTCGAGAAGTCACTCGTCCCGAAGTTCGTCCGGACGTATGTCGATACCGTCTCCGCGTTGCGTGTCGGCAATCCGGTCCTGGGGGCGCACGTGGACTTCGGGCCGCTCATCTCCCCCAGCAAGGCCAAGGAGCTCCGCGCCCTCATCGCCGAGGCGGTGAAGCAGGGCACTCAGGTGCTGCATCAGGGGATGCTAGCGGAGGACGCCTTCACCGCTCGGCAGGAGCGCGGCGCATACCTGCCGCCCGTGCTGCTGTTCGGCATCCCGCGTGACAGTGAGCTCTACCTGCGCGAACCCTTCGGCCCCGTCGACATCCTGGTGTCGGTGGACTCCGAAGAGGAGCTGCTGCGGGAGGCCAACGTCTCCAACGGCGCGCTCGTGGCCTCGGTGGCGACGGACGACCCGGAGCTCGCCCGGCGCATCGCCAAGCGGCTCCATGCCTTCAAGGTGGGCATCAACGCGCTGCGCTCGCGTGGCGACCGTGAGGAGTCCTTCGGCGGCAGGGGCGGCTCATGGGCAGGCGCCTTCGTCGGTGGCACCCACCTGGTGCGCGCCTTCACGGACGGCCCGCATCCCATGGAAGGCAACTGGCCCGATTGAAGCGTTCACCCGCGCGTCAGTTCCAGGGGGACACGCGGCGTGGCAGCATGGTGCGACCTTGAGTCAAACGGGAGCGCACGATGCAGGCATTGAGGAACGCGGGCACGGTGTTGCTTGTGCTCGCACTGGGCGGTGGGGCCTTCGCGGAGGAGGACGGAATCTGGTCGCCCAATGACCAGTTCCACGAGCCGAATGGGGATTGCGAGCTCGTGGCCGTCCTCCCCGCGCCCAAGGGCGCCTGGGGCGTGGTGGGGCACACCTGCAATCGATTGAACGGCGAGCCCGTGGGCAGCGTCGTGGTCATCGACGCCCAGGGCAAGCGCGCCACGTCGCCGGCTTCCGTGGCGCTCGAAGCCGCGTCCGACCGGGACCGCATGAAGGAGCTGGTGCAACTGCTCGCCGTGCCTTCCGGGGGCTACATCGCGACGTATCGCTCCCGCGACGAGAAGGCTCCCAGAGGCGAGAGTGGGCCCGCGCCCGTGGCCCATGAGCTTGTCCGCCACACGGCGGCGGGGGCGAGGGCCGACGCCTTCAACAGCAAGGTGCGCGAGGCGCTGCTCGACAAGGTGGGCGCCTCGTCGTTCATCATCACCGCGGAGGTGGATGCGAAGTCGCGGCTCATCGTCGCGGCGTCAACGCCAGACGAGACCTACCTGAAGCAGGTGCCGCTGTGGCTGCTGCGCTTCACCCCCGAGGGCACCCTCGAACGCGCCGAGCGCTTCGACTCGGTCCTGAAGGAGCTCAGGCTGGGCTGGTATGTGTTGAAGCAGGTCCGCGCCCGGGCCGACGGAGGCCTCTTCCTGAGCGGCCGGTTCCAACCCGAGGGGAGCCGGTCCGAGGTTCCCGTGCTCGCCCTCGACGCGCAGTGGAAGCCTGAACCGCGCTTCAACACGCCTCTCATCTCCTGGGCGATGAAGGGGGAGGGCGGCATCGAGTTGAGCCTCATCGCCCCCCGTGCGGACGGCTCGGTCGTCGGGGTGGGAGACGTTGTCCAGGGAGAGACGCGCGCGGACGTCATGCGCCTGACGTCCGACGGGCGGCTCGACCCCACCTACAAGACCTTCCGGCAGGAGGGGGTATATCCCCAGGGCCGCTTCATGCGCGTGCCGCAGATGGGGCTTGGACCGGGCGGGAGCCTCGTGCTCGCCCAGAACAACATCCCCGCCGTGGATCCGCCGGAGGGCCCCTGGCGTGCTCCGGGCCTGGTGCGCTTGAAGGCGGACGGCTCGGTGGATGCGCGGTTCCAGAAGGGACTCGGCGCGGGACTGCGCTACCGGAAGGCGGCGGCGGAAGTGAAGCGGAGTCCCGATGCCGCGGGCTTCCTCCGGATGGTGGCGGCGATGCCGGACGGGTCGGTGGTGGTGGATGGGCTCTTCGACGAGTTCGCGGGCCAGCCGGTGACACCGCCCATCCGGCTCGCGGCCGATGGCACCCGGGTGGCGGGCTTCCAGGCGCGATTCGAAACGGTCCTTCCGCCGAAGAAGGAGGTCCCCAACGCGACGACGAGCGCGTTCTTCCAGGCGGACGGCAAGACTCACTACGTCGAGTGCGCCCGGCCGGGAGAGATGACGGAGACGTTCCTCTACTGGACGAGTGGCGACATCTGGGGACACACCCCCTCGTGCGGGGTCCACCTCGGCGGGAGCATGGCCACACCCGCGGGGGCGTGGCAGCACTGCGATGCGCGGGTCCGCAGGGCCCAGGCCCAGGGGGCCACCTGCAAGGAGACGAAGGAAGCGCCGATGGGCCTCCGCCGCCGTGGCTCCGGCGGTCCGTGATCAGGGGCTCGCTGACGCCCGGGCAACCACCTTCCAGCAGGCAGCGGTGTAGCGGACTTCCGCTCCGTGCACGAAGGGCTCGAACGCGGCGCGGACCGTTTCGATGACCCGGGTGCGAGTCCGCTCGTCCAACTCCTGGAGGACCCTGCTGAGGAGACCGAACCGGGTCAGGTAATTGACCAGCTCCTTCTCGGGCAGGGTGCAGGTGAAATCGATGGGCCGGATGTCGATTCCGGCCCATCCGCTCTCCTCCAGGATGCGGTGGACCCGGTTTGAGCCCGCGAAGGCGAACTGCCCTGGCCCGTCCGGCCGGCGTGCGGGGAGGTTCGACAGGAGCGGCGCCGCGGCGCGCTCGGCTGTCGTCATGAACGGATTCTCCGAGGGACTCCGCCACGCGATGGCCAGGAGTGCGGCGTCATTCCTCGCGGCATGTCGCAGGTTCTCGAAGGCCCGGACGGGGTCCTCGAAGAACATGACGCCGAAGCGCGAGATGATCATGTCGAAGCTGGCGGGCTCGAAGGCGTGCAGCTGCGCGTTGGCGCGGATGAAGCGGGCCGGAGTGCCTTCCTGTTCGGCCCGGGCGTGGGCAGTGGCGAGCATTGGCTCCGAGATGTCGATGCCGGTGCAGCGGCCTTTCGCGCCCAGCCGCCGCGCGACCGCGAGCGTCGTGCTGCCCGTACCACAACCGACGTCGAGTACCTGGCGCGCGGAGCTTGTGACGACTGCTTCGGCGAGCAGGTCTTCAATCGGCTTGAACATTCCATCGAGTACCGCCTGCGCTTCGACCCAGGCGTGTCCGGCGGTGCCGTTCCATAGCTTCGTCTGCTCGTCCTCAAGCTGGCGCGTGTCATCCATGGGGATCTCCTCCTGCTTGCCTTCAAGAACCAGAAGCCGCAGGGTGCCACTTCAAGTCGACTTGAGGTCAAGAGGATGACTGAATTGGACATCACGGAGGTGGCGAAGCGCTCCGGCGTTCCCGCCTCGACACTGCGCTTCTACGAGGAGCGGGGGCTGATCGCCTCCATCGGCAGGCGGGGGCTGCGCCGTCTGTTCGGGCCCGAGGTGCTGGAGCGGCTGGCGCTGATAGCGATGGGGCGCGCCGCGGGCTTCACGCTCGATGAGATCGCACTGATGTTCGCGCCGGACGGGCGGCCGCGAATCGACCGGAAGATGCTCGCGACCCAGGCGGAGAAGCTGGACAAGACGATTCGCGAACTGAGCGCGATGCGCGACGGCCTGCGACACGCAGCGGCCTGCCCCGCGCCGAACCACATGGAGTGCCCCACCTTCCGCCGCCTCCTGCGAGGCGCAGCGTCAGGCGCGATGGGCGCGCGAAGGAGGACACCGCGGCGGCCGTAGAGCCAGGACGAACTCAGTCATCAACCAATGGCGATTCTGGAGACCTCGGTGAGGTCCAGCCTGCTGAACTCCTCCAGAATTAAATCGATATGTTCAAGAATCGCATCATTCTTCGGACTCCCTGCCAACGCGTCCCGAAGCTGCCGGAACTCATCCAGCAGGGTAGGTAGATCGCTCACGTCCACAACAGGGCCATCTTCGAACAGTGGCACCCATTTGAGGCCAAGCTTCTCCGCTGCGGAAAGCCACACACCATGGTACTCCCCCTGGGTGGCTACCGAGATGTAGAGGGGAGCCCGGTCTGTCGATTTGAATTTGATGAGGATGGCGACGGACATCAGTGGAGCTCTTGGTGATGGCCGACGATGGCCCAGTCAGGGAGGGGCGGCAACCGGAAGTCAATGCCCCAGCGCACTTCGAACGTCCAGCCAGGATGCGCTGACCGGAGCTTTTTCAGCGCAGCCTCCACACCAGCACGCAATCCTGGCGTGTCCGCGTCGATGCGGAATTGCAAGCGCCGGAAGCCTTGGATCTCCGCGAGGGTGGGGACTGTGGCAGAGCCCGTCTGGGTTGGCCGTGTTCCGGTCGCAGTTTGTGTGAGCGCCTGAATGCGACCGACGGTGGTTTCGTAGATCATCTCGTTGGCCCAGTCCGCCGGATCTCGCGGTGGGGTTGATCGATGAAGCCTTCGAGCCGACTTGTATTCGATGAGCAACCTCTGTTGCATGTCGATTCCGTCGAGTTCTCCCAGTCTCATGTCGCGCCCCTTGCGCGTTCGCTGAACGAGGTCCACTCCCCGAAAATAGCGGGCGTCGACTATTTTTTGAGTCAACTGACCTATGACCTCTCGCGGACGCCCCGCACGCCGCTCTCGAAAGGTATCAAGGCGCTTGTTGAGCCAGTTTGCCAACCGGGCTTCTCCCAGCTTGCGCGCGAGGGCTGTCCCGCGCAGCGCGCGTACCATCCAGGACACCCCGCGAGACATCGCCAGCATGATCACGCCTTCCATGATGGCGCCGACCAGGGTCGCGACGGCCTCTGCGAATTCGCGCGCGGCGCGATCAATGGCGGCCGCGCTCCCCCGCGCCTCCCACACCGTGCCGATGAACTTGTGGAATGCCTTGGCGACCTTCCAGAGGGACTCCACCAGCCAGTTCAGCAACATGGCCAGTCCCAGCCACTCCAGGACGATGAGGCCGATCTCGAATCCGGCGGCTGCTCCTGGTGCGGCGCCGACTCCGCCGGCCAGCGCTCCGATTCCCGCTCCGATCGCGGTTGAAACCGCGAGCACCGCGATCCCGCCCAGCACCATCTCGGCCAACGCCATGACGATGTCTTGAAGGACCTTCTCCGTGTGCCGCGTGACGGACTCGCTGAGATACCGCGTGGAGAGGGCGACCGCGCGATGGAAGTCATCCCAGAGTTGGGTGACGCGCGCGACGGTGGATTCCAACGTCGTGGCGAGATTGAAGGATCGGGAGCCGGAATTGACGACGTCCGATAGGGATTGGGCGAAGTGACGACCCGGAATCCAGATCAAGGTGTCGCTGCGAAAGTGCACTTCACGCCAGCCCGTGGTTCCCGACGGCACCGCCAGGCGGTTCGTGTGTGCGAGGACATTGACGAAGAAGCGCAGGTCCTGACCCCACTGGGAGGCCAGATCGCCGTAATAGGCTTCCGCGATGGCAATGGCGGTTCCGGGCACGCCTGCTTCAACCCGATGCAGTCGCGCGCTGGGCTCGGGCAAATGGGTCCAGATGTACTCGGAGGCAGCGAAGCCCGTTTGCCCATGACGGGTGGAGATCTCAGCCCAGCCATCCTTCCATCGGCGGATGACCTGGACGGTCGTGTTGAAGGGCAGGGTCTGGATGATGTTCGACTCGGTGGTGCTCCGTGTCGCGCGAAGTCGTACCTCGGACGCCCCATCCCACTGGATGATTCCCACACGGCCTACGGCTTCGCCGTCGTCGCGTACATCCCCCATGGTGATGTCTCCTGTCCAGGGGCCTCCTCAATGATATACGAGACTCGCCCGCCCGGCGAAGCCCGGGTGTGTTCAGACATCAAAGCGGAATGGGGTGGCACTGGCGGATGGGCGCTGTGCGAACTGCTGACAGAAGCGGTTCAGCGTTTCGTAGGAGGCCGTGGGTAGGACGTCCCGGAACTCCAGATGGGTCACGAGGCAGAAGAGCGTGACCTCCAGGTAGCTCAGGTCCCGCTCGGGCGGGAGGGCGGCCAGCGCGGCGCTCGCGTTCTCCTCCAACCACGCCATCATGTTGAGCAAGGACTCACGGAGCTTGCGTGCGTGGGTCGTGCCCTCTCCGGCACCAGCCATCTTCTCCATGACCAGCGTGACCTCTGTCGCCATGGCCTGCAGGGTGAGTTCCTGCATGTTCGCCAGCAGGGGTACGTCCAGGTCCTCCGGCCACACCACCCGGAGCCTGGGATTCGACCGCCGCCACAGCTCACGAGAGACATTGAGCGCGCCGAACCAGACGCCTTGAGCTGTCTTCAGGACGGGAATGCGGAGCGCTGGGTTGCCGCCATAGTCCGCAGGGGCCGTGGACAGGAGGTCCCGCACCACCTGGAAGGAATGGTCGACGCTCAGCTCCGCCGCGAAGAGCCGGGCAATGCGTGTGAAGTGCGAGCTTGAACGGCCGATGAGGACAGGCTTGTCGAGCGTGGACATGGGAGCCTCCATTCAATGTGACGTGGCAGGCCAACCCCATATCACCTCCGCCGCGTCGTCCCCTATGGTTGAGAGGGCCCCTGCAGGGCCGCCATGATGATCCGCGCGGCGATGTCCGGCGGGTCCCCTCCCATGTGGAGCGTGTTGACCGAATAGATGAGACGCCGGCGCAAATCCCGCGTGGCGCCCATCCCGTTGTTGTAGCCGTGCCGGTCGCCCGTCTTTCCCCAGAAGATGACGCCGTCGATGTCGTGGCGCCTGAGTCCCGCGCTGTAGCTGGCGCGACCTCCTCCCGTGGCGGGCAGGTCCGGGACGGTGAACAGCTCCTCCTGCTGCTTGCGCGGCAGCAGTCGCCCCTGGAAGAGCGCGACGAGGAAGCGGTCCAGGTCCTCGGCGGTGGAGATCATCTCTCCGGCGGCCCAGGGCACGGATTGGCTGGCCTCGGTGACGTCCACCAGGCAGCGCTCGCCGTAGGCGATGGCTCCCGCCGGACAGCCTGTCTCATCTGGCGCGACCTCCTCGTAGCCACGCGTGTGGCGCCCGGGAAGGGTCACGTCGTTGCCGGGCACGAAGGTGTCTCGCAGGTGCAGCGGCCGCAGGATGCGCTCGCGCACCGCGTCCCCGTAGGGCCGGCCCGTCACCTGTTCGATGAGCAGCCCCGCCACGAGGTAGCCGATGTTGCCGTACTCCTGCTGCGTGCCCGGGGCGAAGCGGGGGCCCTGGGGGAGCGTCAGGGAGAGGAGCTCCCGGGGGCTGAAGCGCCGGAAGCGGTTCTCGAAGAACCAGTCAGGGTCCTTCTGCGGCACCGGCACGCCGGGCAGGCCGTGGGTGAAGTTGAGCAACTGGCGCACGGTGATGGGCGCGTAGACGCCCGCGGGCAGCAGGCGCGGCAGGTAGTGCTGGACGGGCCGGTCCAGGTCCACGCGCCCCTCGGCGGCGAGCTGCAGCACGACGATGGCCGTGAACGTCTTCGTCATGCTGCCAATGCGGAAGTGCGCGTCCGCGGGCACCGGGGCGCCGGTGCGGATGTCGGCCACGCCGGACGTGCCCAGCCAGCGCCCGTCCGCG
The DNA here is from genome assembly GCF_003668935.1 of Corallococcus sp. AB032C. Classification (NCBI taxonomy): domain Bacteria; kingdom Pseudomonadati; phylum Myxococcota; class Myxococcia; order Myxococcales; family Myxococcaceae; genus Corallococcus; species Corallococcus sp. AB032C. The sequence goes on from NZ_RAWP01000014.1 coordinate 93,981, forward strand.
CCGCTCACCCGGACCAGCGCGCCGGTCACCTCCGCGTTCGGCAGGCCCGCGATGGCCTGTCGCAGCGCCTCGCGGTTCAGGGGCGGCAGGGGCGACCTCGCCACCTCCAGCTCCTGGTCGCCCACCTCCAGCGCGGCACCGGCCGGTGCATCCGGCCCGCAGGCGGGGGTCGTGAAGCTCGCGAGCAATGCCATACCCAGCCGCAGTCCGCGGTGCAGGACAGCCATGTTCCATCTCCTGTGAGGGAAGGGCCGGTGCTTTTCCGGCCGGCGGATGGAACACCGGTGACCCCGGGCGGTGTCACCGGGCAGGGCGGAACTTCAATCCACCGCCACGTACAGCTCGCCGTCCCGACCGATGGCGCCGGGGGAAAGCGACCATCCCTGGCCCTCCTGTAGGAGGTAGAGCGTGCGCTTCCCCTCCGGTGAGCGCGCCGCCCCGATGAGCAGGTACCGGCGTGTCCGTTTCGCTCCGGTGAGCGTCAGCACGTCGTGCTTCACGCTCCAGGTGCCCTGGTCGTCCTCGGAGCCGAACTTCATCGCGCCCACCTGTCCGGACGCGCCCCCGAACTTGTATTGGAACTCGCGATTGGCGCCGAAGGTGTAGTCGATGCTGTAGGAGACCGCCGTCATGGTGGAGCCGCCGGTATAGGCGTTGACCCACTGGGCCGCGGAGCTGGTGCCGTAGATGAAGTGGCCCACCACCTCCGCGTCGTCCACCAGCGGCAGGCCCACGGGGCTCCCGCGCACACCTTTCAGCGCTTCCTCCACCCGGGCGTAGGACGTGTTCCAGGAGAACGAGGCCGACATGGCCTCGCCCAGGCCTCCGGGCGTCATGAAGCTCTGGATGAACACCAGCGGCTCCAGGCGGTCTCCTGCCTCCACAAGGGAGAGGCTCACCCGGAAGGACCGGTCGTTGTTCTTCGCGCGCACCACCGCCGCGGTGAAGAAGGCGCGGGCCTCGTTGGACATGAAGCGCCGCATCACCAGCGGGTTTGGCTGTACGCCGTTCCAGTCCGCGCCAATGCGCTCCTGCCGCACCTTCGCGAGCCGGCCCTCGGCGTCATGTGGATTTAACCGCGTTTAATCCCAGCAGTTCCGCGGGGTGCGTAGGGTGTCCGCCACCTGCCGCGATGGCAGGCCTGCGTGAGGGGGCAATCCATGTCGAGACACGTCGTGCGTTCGCTGTGCCTGGGTTCCGTGATGGCGTTTGCTTCCGCCTGTGGCGGGGCGATGGACGAGGCCGGACCGGAGGAAGCGCTCGGGTCCGCTGAGCAGGCCGTGTGCAATCCGGGTCTGGCCGTCGCGGGATGCCTGGACTTCGCGTCGGGCGGCTTCTCCGACTCGAGTTGTCCCGGGGGCATCAAGTGGAGCTACTGGGACTGCACGCAGTACAAGTCCGGCTCTGGCAGCAGCGTCCAGTGGTACGCTTTGTGTTCCCCGACGCAGTACTACATCTGCGGGGGTACCTACACGACGCCGCCGAACACGAACCCTCCGCGGTGCCTGAAGACCTGCTCGTAGGCGTCAGCGTCCCGCGCGCCGCAGGACGGCGGGCGTGAGCCCCGTCACCCGGCGGAACACCGTGGTGAAGTGACTCTGTGAGCTGAAGCCCACCGCGAGCGCGATGTCTCCGAGGGAGCGGGTCGTGTGGCTCAACAGGCCGCGCGCCCGCTCCACCCTCCGCTGCTGCACGTAGGCGTGCGGCGTCATGCCCATGGACTGCCGGAAGGCGCGGGTGAAGTAGAAGACGCTCAGTCCCGCGCGCCGGGCCAGCTCGCCCACCTGGATCCTCCGCGCGAGGTGCGCTTCGATGAAGAGCCGCACGCGGTGGAGCGCGGCGGCGGAGAGGCCTCCGCGCCTCCGCGCCGCTCGCGTCCCTCCGGGTTCCTGGAGCAGCTTCGCGACGCGGGCGGAATGACGGTCCTGCGACTTCCTCGCCTCGCCCAGGAAGCGGGCGATGACCTTCAACTCCGCGTCCGGCATGGGCGCCATCAACTGCAAGCCATCCGCCTGGACGGGGCCCCAGAGGGTTTCAATCCATTCGCGCGCATGCCCGGTGAGCGTAAGCCTCCTGCTGCTTCCCGCGCCCTCCCGCTGGACGTAGCCGGCGAGCTCCAATCGCTCCACATCGGCGCCTCGTGCGACCGCGCTCAGGGGCGCGGGGCCTCCGAAGTGCAGCTGCGCCAGACACGTCAGCTCCGCGCGGCCGAGCGCGAGCACCTCTCCCACGGCGGAGTCGAACTCCGCGGAGGCTTCCTGGAAGCGGACGATGTCGGCGCCAATCTGGGCGAGGAGTGCGTGCCGGGGGCTCATGGAAAACACCGCAGGATTGAGAAAAACAGCACAAGGGCGCGAAAGACGCTCGCGGGCACGGGACGCATGCTGGCCCCATGATGAACCTGAAGCCCTCCGCGGCGGAAATCCTGTTGTGGCTCTTCGTGCTCAACCTGGGCGTCGCCTTCGGCGCGGGGCTCTATGAGCACCGCATCGCGCTCCCCCGGTGGCTCAATGTCACGGGCGGGCATTGGTCCTCGGAGGCGGCGCGCCAGGATGACGTGGGCCGGCGCTTCTGGGGCGTCGTCACCACGGGTCCGCTGACGCTGCTCACGCTGGCCAGTCTCTATTTCGCCACGCGGGCCACGGGGCCGCTGCGCTCCTGGTGGCTCGCGGCCGCGCTGGTGGTGCTCGTGGACCGGGTGCTGACCTTCTCGTACTTCATCCCCACGATGGTCCGACTGATGCAATCGCCTGACACTCCGGCGGCCGTGGAGACCGCGACCCGGTGGGTTCGGATGAACCATCTCCGTCATGCGCTCGCGGGAGGCGCGTGGTTCGCGGCCCTTCAAGCCCTTTCATGGCTCCGGGTGAAGGGAGCCGGGTGACGTGTGCGCCATTGAAATGGATTAGACTCCGTCCCGGGGTGGGCCGAATGTGGGCCGCCGAAGAGGGGATGATGGAAGTGCGGATGCGTTGGGCGAGGCTTTGGACGGTGGTGTTTGCTGTTGGCAGCGGGGTGCTCGGGGGATGTGAGGATGCGGATCCGCCAGTGAATCCGGTTCCGGATGCGGGAACCGTTGATTCGGGGACCGCGGATGATGGCGGCACGCAGACGGATGCCGGCACCGACGCGGGCTCCTTGGGGGAACCCCTTCCCTGTGAGCGGACGCAAGGCATCTGCGCGGGGGCCCGGCGCGCCGTGGTGGACGGAGCCTATGAGCCGGTGTGCACCGCTCGCTCGTATGGTGCTGACTACGAAGCCACGGAGACGCGCTGCGATGGTCTGGACAACGACTGCGACGGGGTGGCGGACCCTCCGTCCTGGTCCCAGGTCGCGTCGCTGGGCGCGCCTCCGCATGCAGGTCGGATCAGCAGCCTCCGGGTGACAGACGGTGTCCTGGCGGTGGCCTTCGACCGCGTGGCGGTGGCTCGTGTCATCCGGATGGACACCGCGATGACGCCGCTCGGTGTCGCGGATGTACGAGTGGAGGTGTTGGACGAATCCCTCGCGCTGGACTCGGTGAGCACCCGGTTGCTGCGCACCTCCCAGGGGCCCGCGCTGTATTACGCGTCAGCGGGACCGGAATACGACCATACGCAGGGCCACCTCATCCTGCTGGATGAGCAGGGCCGTCGCGTGCCTCGCGAAGGTGAGCCGGAGGTGGGCGTGCTCCTCTTCGACCAGCCCGTGGGGGACCGGGCCACCGCGGCGGCCGTGTCGGCGGACGGGTCGCGGGTCTTCGCGGCCTGGCGGGATGCCTCCCAATACGTCACCGGCGGCCGTGAGCTGTGGGGCACGCTCACGGAGCTGGAAGGCGAGTCCGTGGTGGCTCCCCGAGTCCTGATGCGGGCGCTCGCCGAGGACAAGCTCCTCTACGGCGTGGAGGTGATGGGGCTGCGGGATGGGGGCTTCCTGGTCCTGGTCCAGGAGATGAAGCAAGGCGCCTCCGAGGGACTGCTGCGGCTCCAGCGCTTCGACAGCGGCCTGCAACCCGTGGGTGATGAGCGGACCTTCCCCGCGGAGGCGAATCCAAATGCCCGACTCGTGGACCTGGGCGCGGTGGCGGGCGGTGCGCTGGAGTCTCCGGCCATCGTGCTGCGCGGCATCCTGGGCGGGGAGCGCGTGCTGATGGCCTTGGGCAATCTCTTCGGCGAGGTGACCAGGCGGACCCTGGCCGTGACGACCCCCCGTGAAACTCCCTGGGTCGGGACCGCGGTGACGTCTCGTGGCCTTCAGGCCGCGTGGCTCTCCACCTCCTTTGACCTGGAGGAGCCCGAGCCCGCCTTCATGTGGCGGGGCCGGTTCTGGGCGCTGGGGAAGGCGGGCGTCCCAGCGGACCTGACCTCCGGGCCCGAATACCTGCCCCTCAACCAGTTCTCGCAGTGGGTCATGCTGGAAGAGCTTCCGGACCGCTGGATGGGCGCGCTGGTGATGACGTCCACCAAGAGCCCCATGGCTCACACCCTCCAGGCGGTCCGCTACTGCGCACCGTGAGTCACGGCGCGTCCGGCAGGGTGTACTGGAAGTCGTAGGAGTGCTTCCCGCCCGGCGCGATGTCGATGGTCATCGAACCGGCGAGCCCCGTGAGCTCGCCGGTTCCGGAGTCCGGCACCACGGAGATGACGAGGTGGGGCGCACCGCGCGTCATCACCCCGAAGTGCTGGAGCGCGAAGGTGCCGGCGCGGCCATCCAGCGTGCCGCTGACGCGCTCCATGGCCACGTAGCCCGCGGACCCCTCCACCGGCGTCCGCACCGCGAGCATCTGCCCCTGGCTCGTGGCCTCCAGCGCGCCGTGATAGCGCTTGTCGAGCATCATCCGGCCCGGGGCCGCGTCCGCCGCGCCCGCCTCCGGGGCCATGGGGGTGAGCTTGACGTCGAAAGGTCCGTTCGCGCGCTTCGTCATGGGTGTCTGCTCCCTTGCCTGGTGGCCGGACAGATACGCCAGGAGCCCCGCGCCTGGATTGCAAAAACGCGTCACTCCCGGCGTCTTAGGACTCGCTTAAGACATTGGGCCTACCGTCACGGTCACTCCAAGGGGGCAGGGCGCATGAGTGACGACGAGCGGAATCACCACCACGGACTCCAGCAGGACCTGCGGGTCCTGGCGACGCGCGCGGACCGGCGGGAGCTGCTGCGCTGGATGGCCTTCACCAGCCTCATCCCCATCATCGGTTGCGGAGGGCCGGACTCCAGCGGCAGCGGGGGCACGTCGGGCTGCGCGAGGATTCCGGAGGAGACGGCCGGCCCCTATCCCGGTGACGGCTCCAACGGAGCCAACGCCCTGGTGCTGTCGGGCATCGTCCGGAGCGACATCCGCTCCAGCATCGCGAACGCGAGCGGCGTCGCGGCGGGCATCCCGCTCACCATCACCCTCACGCTGGTCGGCAGCGACGACAGCTGCACGCCGCTCCGGGGTTATGCCATCTACCTGTGGCACTGCGACCAGGCGGGGCGGTACTCCATGTACTCGTCGGGCGTCACCCACGAGAACTACCTGCGCGGGGTGCAGGTGACGGACGAGGAGGGCAAGGTGACCTTCACCAGCATCTTCCCCGCCTGCTACAGCGGCCGGTGGCCGCACATCCACTTCGAAATCTACCCCTCGGTGGAGGCCACCTCCTCCTCGCGCAACAAGGTGGCCACGTCCCAGCTGGCCCTGCCGGAGGACGTCTGTGACACCGTCTACGCGACGTCTGGCTATTCGCAGAGCGTCCGCAACCTCAGCCAGATTTCGCTCTCCAGTGACAACGTGTTCAGCGACGGCGCGTCCACGCAGTTGGCGACGGTGACGGGCAACACCACGGACGGCTACGCCGCGTCCCTGGTGGTGCCCATCCGGGTATGACGCGCCGCCGGGCGGCTACTTCGCCTTGGCGGGCGCGAAGTCGAAGGGCTTGTCCTGGGCGATGAGCATCACGCACTCGGCGTCCGGCGCGCACTGGTTGCGGTGCACCACCTTGCCGGGCTGGTCCCAGGTGCTGCCGGCCTCCACGGCGCCCGCTTCGGCGGCGCCCTCGCTGGTGTTCGTCATGCGGCCCTTCACCAGCACGCCGTGGTAGTCGGCGGAGTGGGTGTGCGGCCCGGAGTCGAACCCGGCGGGGAACTTCATCAGCAGGGCATACGGGCCCTTCTTCATGTCGCCCCAGAGCACGTGCACGGAAGGGCCGCCGGGCATCATCTCCGTCCAGGTGAGCTTGTCATAGGCGGTCTGCTGGAACGCGGCGGACTCCTTGCCCTTGGCGGCGGCGAAGGTGAACGCGGAGACGACGGCGACGGCGGCGACGAGCTTGGGCAGGGTCTTCACGGGAGGCACTCCTCGGTGGAAGGAAACGCCGGGGAGGATGGCTTCGGGGTGGGCCTGCGAAAATGCCCGATTCCGCAGAGCACCTCTGCGAAAGTGCAGGCCATGCCCGAATGGAGCGACCTGCGGCACTTCCTGGCCATCGCGAGGGAGGGGAACCTCTCCGCGGCGGCGCGGCGGTTGAAGGTGGACCAGACCACGGTGGGCCGGCGCCTGGCCGTGCTGGAGAAGGAGCTGGGGGCACGGCTCTTCGACCGGACGCCCACGGGTCTGCGTCCCACGGCCGTTGCGCTGCGCATCCGGCCAGCCGCGGAGGCGGTGGAGGCGGAGGCGCTGCGGGTGGAGCGGCTCGCCAGCGGCGAGGACCTGCGCCCCTCCGGGCCGGTGACGGTCACCGCGACCGACTCCTTCCTGGTCCACAACGTGATGCCGTGGCTGGCCGCGTTCCAGGAGCGCCATCCGGAAATCGAGTTGCAGCTGCTCTCCGGTTACGAAGCGCTCTCGCTGGTGCGCCGCGAGGCGGACGTGGCCATCCGGCTGGTCCGGCCCCAGGAGGCGTCGCTGCGGGCCCGGAAGGTGGCTGCCATTGGGGTCGTGCCTTTCGCGTCGAAGGCCTATCTCTCCCGTCGGGGGCCGGTGCGCTTCGACACGGGGCTCCAGGGGCACTCGGTGGTGGGGTACGCGCAGGACTCGCGGCGCTGGCCGGAGTCGAAGTGGCTGGACGTGCACGCGGCGAAGGCCACGGTGGCGCTGCGGCTGACGTCCATCCTGGGGCTGCTCCAGGCCGCGCGCGAAGGTCTGGGCGTGGCGCTCCTGCCAGCGTTCTTCGGCCACCTGCATCCGGAGCTGGTGCCCCTGCGTGACGCCCTGCCGGAGCTGGAGCGGACGGTGTGGCTGGTGTTCCACGAGGACCTGGCCCACAACGCCCGGGTGCGCGCGGTGGTGGACTTCCTGGCGGAGACCATCGGGAAGCAGGCGGAGGCGCTCGCGAAGCCTCCGGCCAGGTCCCGGAAGAAGCGCGCGCGGTGACGGGGCCGCGTCACCGCACGCCCGGGGTCACGGCGTGCCGAGCCGCTTGCCCCGGGCGAACTCCAGGCCCAGCAGGTTCCCGCGGTGGTGGATGGGATCCAGCGTGACCTTCTGGATGCGCCAGCCCTCCGCGGCCGTCTTCACCACTTCATGCGTATAGCGTCCCACCAGGGTCCACTCCTGGGGGAAACCGTCCATGGTGAAGAAGTGGGACACCTCCGCGTAGGCGTGCACGGTCGCGTGCGTGGGGCTGGTGAACTCCGTGCGCACCGTGTTGGCGGTGGAGTGCTGCACCCGGGTGAAACACTCCAGCGCCTTGTTGCCGAACTGCGCCAGCACTGCTCGCGGCGCGGTGGAAGGCGGCACGCCCATGAAGCGGGAGTAGTCCGACGTCACCTCCGGGGCGAAGACCCGCTCCCACCGGCTCCAGTCGCCCGTGTCCTTGCCATGGTCGATGGCCTGCCCGTACTCGGCCACCAGCTCCTGCACGGCAATCCAATCCAGCATGTACTCCAGGTTCTTCTCGCGCATCTCCGTCTGCCTTTCTGGAAGAGGGGATGCACAGGCTTTCACCCTCCGTGGAGGCGGAGCAAGCAGAGGACGCGCTGCTCGGAGGGGGAAGGCGTCACGGCTCCGAAACGGTGATGCCCATGCCCCTGGGCGTATCGGACAAGCCGATCACTTTCGCCCGGGCGCTCGCTTTCCACTCCAGCTCGACCGTGCCGGGGGTGGCGTCCGGCTGCACCTGGACGGTCAGGTCCGTGGCCCACTCACACGATGCTCCCATCTCGCAGGTCTCATCCAGGATCACGACGGTCCGCGCCAACACGTCCTCCCCCGTCTTCAGCACGACGGGCTGCGTGGGCACGGCCGGGTCAGGGCTGGCCTTGGACAGCGAGACGCGCATCCACGGCAGCGCTGTCCGCGTGGGGTCCGCCGGCGTCCACCGCGCCTTCACCTGCACCGTCAGCTCCACCTGGGCCTTCTTCGATGGCGGCTCCAGCGCCGTGACCTTCACGGTGATGGGGCGCGTGAGAGTGGGCGCCTCGGTCGTGAGGGTCAGGGGCGCGCTCGTGTGGGGCTCGGAGACGATGTCCTCGAAGCTGTTCCTGGACGTGGCCACGACGCTGGCGCATGCGAACAGCAGGAGCAGCCGCGAGGCCCAGTGGCGCAGGCGGGGGGACTGGGGGGCTTCACGGGTGGAGAACATGGGCCTGGGGCTCACCGGTAGTGGACCGCGATGCGCTTTCCATCGAGCAGGTGGATGTCGATGTCCATGTCATAGATGTCGCGGAGGACAGCGGGGCGCATCAGCTCCTCCGGCGTCCCCTGGAAGGCGACCTTCCCGGCGCGCATGGCGATGACGTGGTCGGAGTAGCAGGAGGCGTAGTTGAGGTCGTGCAGCACCAGCACCACGCACTTGCCCAGCGTGTCCGCCGCGCGCCGCAGCTCCTTCATCATGGCCACGGCGTGTTTCATGTCCAGGCTGTTGAGGGGCTCGTCCAGGAGCACGTAGTGGGTGTCCTGGCACAGCACCATGGCCACGAAGGCGCGCTGGCGCTGGCCTCCGGACAGCTCGTCCAGGAAGCGGTTCGCGAGCGGCTCCAGGCCCAGGTGGTGGAGCGCTCCTTCCACGAAGGCGCGGTCCTCCACCGTGGGGCGGCCCTTGGAGTGCGGGTAGCGGCCGAACGTCACCAGGTCTCGCACGGTGAGCCGCGAGGTGACGGCGTTGTCCTGCCGCAGGATGGCCAGCCTTCGCGCCAGCGCGTCGCCGGGCGTGCGGACCACGTCCATTCCGTCCACCAGCACCGTGCCGGAGGACAGCGGCAACAGGCGGCTCACCATGGACAACAGGGTGGACTTGCCGGCGCCGTTGGGCCCGATGATGGACGTCACGCCCGTCTCCGGGAACTGGAGCGTGACGTCGTCCACCACCACGGTGTCTCCGTAGCGGCGGGACACGTTCCGGGCTTCGATCATCGCAGCACGCCTCGCATGAGCAGGGTGATGAACATCAGGCCGCCCAGGAACTCGATGATGACGCGCAGGTTGGCGCCAAAGGAGAAGACGCGCTCCAGCACGAGCTGACCGCCCAGAAGGCCAATTACGGCCAGGAACACGGCGGCCGGCAGCACGTGGACGTGCCGGTGCGAGCGCACCAGCCCGTGCGCCAGGTTCGCCACCAGCAGCCCGAAGAAGGTCACCGGCCCCACCAGCGCCGTGGACACCGACACCAGCACCGCCACCACCGCCAGGAGACGCGACACCGTGCGCCGGTGGTCCACGCCCAGGTTGATGGCCACGTCGCGCCCCAGGTTCAGCACGTCGCAGGTGCGCATCAGGCTGAAGCCCAGCACGGACGCGCCCGCCGTCATCAGAGCGGAGACGATGAGCAGGTCCGGGTCCGGGTTGTTGAAGCTGGCGAAGAAGCGGTCCTGCAGGAAGTCGAACTCGCCCGGCGCGATGAGGCGCTGGAGGAAGCTGGACAGGCTGCGGAACAGCACGCCCAGCACCACGCCCGTGAGCAGCAGCAGGTGGACGCTGCGCCGGCCGCCCTCGAACAGCCAGCGGTGCAGCACCGCGGAGAAGACCACCATGATGGCGACCTCCACCGTGAAGAGCAGCCGGCTGTCCAGGCTCGCCATGGTGCGCGAGCCCAGGAAGAAGAGCAGGCTTGTCTGCAGCAGCAGGTAGAGCGTGTCGAAGCCCATGATGGCGGGCGTCAGGACGCGGTTCTCCACCACGGTCTGGAACAGCACCGTGGAGACGGCGATGGCGTAGCCCACCAGCAGCACCGTGGCGACCTTGCGCGCGCGGAACGGCAGCACGAAGTCCCACTTGCCGCCCGCGTCCACGGTCATGAACACCACCACGCAGAAGGCGGCCAGGCCCCCCAGCAGGAGCAGCCGCCGCTCGTGGCCCTCCAGGCGCAGCGCGCTAGCCGACACGGTCGTCCCTCCGCAGGAGCAGGTGGAGGAAGAGGAGGCTGCCCACCACGCCCGCCACGGTGCCCACGGGAATCTCATAGGGCTGTCGCACCACCCGCCCCACGATGTCGCACAGGAGCACGAAGCCCGCGCCCAGCACCGCCACCCACGGGATGGAGCGGCGCGCGTTGTCACCCACGATGAGGCTGACGACGTTGGGCACCACGAGCCCGATGAAGGGAATCATCCCCACGGTGGCCACCACCACCGCGGTGACCATGGCGACGATGGCCAGCCCCAGCGCCATGATGCGCGGGTGGCTCAGGCCCAGGTTGGTGGTGAATGCCTCGCCCATGCCGGCGACGGTGAAGCGGTCCGCGACGACGTAGGCGATGACGGTCAGCACGAAGGCGCCCCAGAGCAGCTCATACCGGCCGCGCAGCACGCTGGAGAAGTCGCCCGTGGTCCAGGCCATCAGTGATTGCAGCAGGGAGAAGCGGTAGGCGAAGAACGTCGTCGCCGCGTCGAAGATGGCGCCCAGCACCAGTCCCACGACGGGCACGACGAGCGCCGAGCGCAGTGGAATCCGCCGGAGGATGAACAGGAACAACGCCGTGCCCGCCATGGCGAAGCAGGCGGCGACCGCCGTCCTGGCGAGGATGGGGAGGCCGGGGGCGAGCAGCGTGACGGCGAGCAGGCCCAGGCTCGCGGACTCCGCCGTGCCCGCCGTGAAGGGCTCCACGAAGCGGTTGCGCGCGAGCATCTGCATGATGAGGCCCGCGACGGCCAGGGACATGCCCGCCAGCAGCAGGGCCAGCGTGCGCGGCACCCGGCTGATGACCAGCACCTGCACGGCGCGCTGATTCTCCGCCGGCGCCAGCAGCGCTTCCCACGACACGTGGCTCACGCCAATCAGCAGGCTGATGCCCGCGAGCACCAGCACCCCGAGCACGGCCACGGCGAGCAGCGGCAGGGGAGCGCCCTTCGCGCTGTTCGCGGGCAGCGGCTCGGACCGCGCGCTGACGTCGTGGGAGGCCACGGACGGGGCGCGCGGCGCGAAGCCCTGCTCAGGGAGCGGAGGGCTGTCGGGGCTTCGCGTAGACATCGGAGATCTGCTCCATCAGGCGCCGCATGGACTGGATGCCGCCGCCGATGAGGTAGGTGTTCGCCGGCTCCAGGTACACGACCTGTCCCTGCTTCCAGGCTGTCGTCTGGTGCACCAGCTCGTTGTCCAGCAGCCGCTGCGCGCCGCCGCCCTCGCCAATGGCCGCGTCCCGGTCGATGACGAACAGCCAGTCCGGGTTGGTCTCCAGGATGAACTCCGAGCCCACGGCCTCCCCGTGCAGTGACGCCTTGAGCGACGGGGCCGCGGGTGGGATGCCGAAGGTGTCGTGCAGCACGCCGAAGCGCGAGCCCGGGCCATACGCGCTCATCCGCCCTCCGGACGTCAGCACGATGAGCCCCTTGCCCCGGCTGGCGGTGGTCCCCTTCAGCGTCGCGATGGACTGGTTCAGCGTCTCCACCAGGGTGCGCGCCTGCTCCTCCTTGCCGAAGACGGTCGCCAGCCGCTGCGTGTTGCCCACCACTGTGTCCAGGAAGTGCGTGTCGTCCGTGGTCTGGTCGATGGTGGGCACCATGGCGGCGAGCTTCGTGTACCGGGCGCTGGAGCGGCCGCCGGTGATGACCAGGTCGGGCCGGGCGGCGTGCAGGGCCTCGTAGTCGGGCTCGAAGAGCGTCCCGAAGCGCGGGTACTTCTTCGCGTCCGCGTACTTCGCCAGCTGGCCGGGGAAGTACTCACCCGCCACGCCCTGAACGTCCACCCCCAGCGCGTCCAGCGTGTCCAGCGCCGCCAGGTCGAACACCACGACCTGCTTCGGGTGCTCGGCCACGACGGTGCTGCCCTGCGCGTGGGCGATGGTCCGGCCCGCTCCCGGAGCAGGGGCCGCCGCCGCGCCTTCCGAGGGCACGGGCGCCGGGGCCGGAGCTCGCGGGCCCGACCAGAAGAAGACCGCGAGCGCGATGACCGCGACCCCGATGAGGGCCGCGAGGAGGGTGGGGAACCGCCGGGGAGTGGTGCTCACGGGAAAGGCAATCCAGAGAAAAGTGATATCAAATGAAATTGATATTCATTATCGAAGTTGCGGATATAGCGGATCGCCGCCGGACGGTCAAAACCCATCGGCCTTGCGCGGCCCGGGCCTTCCCTGGAAGCTTGGATTTCAAGACTTCCATGGAGAAGCCTCATGAAGCCCGTCCGAGCCGTCCTGCTGTTGTCCCTCCTCACCACGACCTTCGCCGGGAGTGCCCTCGCGCAGGACAACTCGCGCACGCTGCTCATGCAGTGGCTGGCGGATCCGGACGTCTACAAGGAGAACGACGACCTGTTCTTCCTCACCGGCACGGGCAACGGGGTGTTGCTGCCGCTGTATGAGTCCAACGACCTGACGACGTTCCGCTTCAAGCGCGACTACAACCCGTCCGCGACGGACCCCACGTACGACTACTGCTTCCTGTGGGCGCCGGACCTGAGCAAGGTGGGCAGCGTCTACCAGCTCCACTTCTCCGGACACCGGGTGCCCAACGGCGCGGCGTGTCCTCCGGCGGGCCAGGAGGTGACCACCTTCGTCGCCACGGCGCCGGATTTGAACCTGGTCTTCGGCGCGCCCCAGCCCATCAACGCCAACACCCCCTGGCCGCGCACCACCACCGGCACGGCGTGCCTGCCGCAGGGGTGCAACCGGAACATCCGCATCGACTCGGCGACATTCAACGACGGCGCGGACCGCTGGCTCTTCTATGTCTGGTTCCAGAACGGCAACAACATCTCCTCGTTCAAGCTGTCCGCGCCCGGCACCGTCTACAACCACGCGGGCCCGGCGGTGTTCGCGACGCCGGCCTACGAAGAGGGCATCAACGAGGCGCCGGAGCTCTTCAAGCGCGACGGGCGCTACTACATGGTCTTCAGCGGCGGTTGGTACAACAGCCAGTACGCCATGTACTACGTGATGGCGGACTCCATCCCGGAGCTCACGCGGGCGCGGGCGGTGCGGCGGCTGTCCCTGCCGCTGAAGAACTCCGCGGGCCGGCTGGTGCAGTCCCACGGCCACGACGTCATCGTCGAGCGGCGGGGCGAGTACTTCAACGTCTTCCATCAGGGCGCCTTCGACAGCGCGGGCAACCTCACCTCGCGCAGCACGTACAAGCAGCGCGTCACGTTCAAGCCGGACGGGGCGATGACGTCGCTCAACCAGGTGAGCGTGCGCTGGAACCGGCTCGCGGGGTACAGCTACTCGCTGGACGTCGTGCTGCGCGACGGGTCGGTGGTGGGGCCGTGCACGTCCGTGGCGCTGCTGGGGCAGTCCAACAAGACGGTGTTCGACGGCGTGTGCCGCAGCGCCGGAGACCGCGTGGTGACGAAGGGGGAGATCGCCGCGTTCCGCCTCTTCTATTCCAACAACAACGTCTGGGGCCCCTCCGTGGAGAAGGCCTATGACGGCATCTCCGACGACGTGTCCCTGGACCTGCCGGGCGGCGTCACGCCCTTCGTGGACCTGGAGTGGAGCGAGGAGGAGACGCTGGCGCAGTACTCCATCGACGTGCAGCGGCGGGACACGGGCGCGTGGGTTGGCCCGTGCATCGGCGTGGGCGCCGTGAACAAGAGCCTGTCGTGGACCTACCAGGGACGTTGCGACACGCCGGGCATCAACGTGCCGTACTCCAACATCCAGGCCTTCCGCGTCTGCTCCGCGGTGAATGGCGACTGGGCCCATGCCCGCTGCGGCGCCGCCGCGTACGACGGGCGGGCCCTGCACTCGCGCATCAACATCCCCTGAGTCAGTCGTAGCCGCACATGAAGACGGAGAAGTCGGTGCCGCCCTTCACCTTGTAGTAGAGCTTCCGGCCTCCCCCGTGCGCGGACTCGATGGCGGGATGGGCCAGGACCCACTTCATCGTGGTGGGCAGGTCGTCACAGGGCTCGTCGAACATGTCGTTGAGTTCCTCCAGGAAGGCGGAGGCCCTCGCGCCGGCCGCGACCTTCTCCCGGCGCAGTTCCTCCACCTGCGCCGGGGTGCGGATCTCCCGCGTCAGCGGCTCGCTGATCCAGGTGCTTCCGTCGGAGAATCGCACGTCCAGCGCCAGCCGCGCGGTGCGCCTCGCCGTCGTGTCCAGCGTGACCTGGAGCGGCAGGCCGGGTTCGCGGGCGTTCTTCCCCAGGGGGACTGGCGCCAGCCGCCGGAGCACCTGGCCCTGGGCGTCCAGCTCCACGAGGGTTGCCTCGGTGGGGCGGGGAATGAGCTGGTGCGCGAACACCTTCATCTGGAGCGGGGTCTTGTCTCCCACGAGGAAGTCCTGGGGCTCCCCCAGGACCAGCGGCGGTTGGGCCGGCCGGGGATGGGAGTGGAGATCGTCACAGCGCACGGTCAGCTTCACGGTGAAGTCGTGCTCCGCGGGAGGCAGTCCCTTGCAGGCCAGCTTGACGTGCAGGGTCTGCTGCAAGGAGGTGGGGGCGCCTTCACAGTGGAGAACCTGCTGCACCGGCCAGAGTGGCGGGGCCAACTCGACGGGGCCTCCCGCCTCATGGGCATCCGCGGGCCGCAGCGTGAGGTTCACGTTCCCCGCGGCGCTGCTCAGTTCCATTTTCTCCAGGCTGGCGCCACAGGAGTGCCGCAGCTCGATGCTCGGATGGAGCCAGAGGGGCGTGGCGCCGCCGCCCTCGATGCCGCTGAGCTTTCCCTTCATCACGTAGGCGGTGGTGTTCTGGCGGGCTTCGACCCGGGGCCGACGCATTGCCTCCATGGCGGACTGCACGAGCCGCTCCTGGTAACGGCTTGCCTGGAATGGGGTCAGGCGCTCCTGCTGCGCGGCCGTGAGCGGCACGACCGGGAACGGGTTGTCGGGGAGGGGCTCCCGGCTCTTGAGGATGAGCGGGTCGGAGCCCCGCTTCGTCTCCACCTGGAGCCAGAGGGCCTCCGCGGGCTGGGGCGTCAGCGCGTCCTGCAGGTCGGTGGCATTGAGCTGGGGCAGGGGCACCCGGGTGAAGCCCCTGGGCGGCTGGGTGATGCCCGTCACCTTCATGCCCTTCTGGAGGCCCGCCTCGGCGGCGACGCTCTTCGGCTCCACCCGGGTGACGGTGACCGTCTCGCCATCCGAGCGGGCCGAGTAGCCCGCGGACTTCATCGTGACGGTGAACGGCGCCGCCGCGAACATCCAGGCGCCAGCGAACGCGGACAGCAGAGACGCGAGGAGCATGGGGAGCACGTTAGCGCGGTGCGAAGCGCTTCGCGGACCGCAGCTTCGCCTTCATGGCCTCCATGTCGCGGTTGCGCGGCGGGGCCGTGGTCTTGAGCGAATCCATCAGCCGTCGCGCTGCCTCGGTGATGTCCTCGACGGCGCGGTTGAAGGACTCCTCGTTGGCCTTCGAAGGGGCGCTGGTGCCGCTCAGCTTCCGCACGAACTGCAGGGCCGCCGCCCGCACCTCCGCGTCGGACGCAGGGGGCTCGAAGTTGAACAGCGTCTTGATGCTCCGGCACATGGACGGGTCCCCTTGCGTGAAGTGCCGCCAGCGTACCCCACGCCCGCGCCCTCGCCGTTGGTGTGAACCCTACCGAATCAAATCTTGTGGGGATAAACTGCCTAGCTGGATGTCTCCGCAAGAAAGGACGAGGCTCATGAAGCTTGTATCGGGTGTGTTCGCGGCACTGGTCATCGCGACGCTGGTGGCCTGTGGTGGCGTGGAGTCGGGCGATGTGTCGGAGGACCTGGGGCAGGTCTCCAGCGCCCTGTCGACCTGTTCGACGACCTGCGCGTCGGGGACGACGGTGTCGTGCTCGGGGAGCTCCTGCTCCTCCGTGGACGGCCAGTACGTGCAGTGCAACGGAAACTACCAGTACTGTCCCACGACCCCTCCGCCCAACTGTTCGCGCGCCAATACGTGCACGTTCATTGACGGCACGTCGTGTCCCTCCGCCGGCACCTACCGCGGTTGCTGTCTGAGCGGGCTGCCCACGGGCAGCTGCTACTGCAAGCCCGACAACACCTGGACCTGCACCCTTCCCCCCGAGGATCCGTAAGCACGGCCCGCGAATCCATTCGCCGAGGAGTTCAACGCGCCCTATCCGAACCAGGCGCGCTGCATCGCCGCGCGGGGCGTGTACGACAACTACCCGTACGACGACATCTTCTACGTCTGCGACCTCATCCCGGTCGGCCTGGGCAAGGTCCACTGGGTGGACTGACGGTCTGACCCACGCCGTCCGGAGCGGCTTTCGTCCGGACGGCGAGGGAGCTGTTCCCGTTGTCGCTGGAGACGTGAAACCAATTTCAGGGGGGAACATCATGCGGCTCGATATCTTTTCGGAGATGCAGCACCCGAAGGAGCGCTGGAGCGGTCCGGACCACGAGCACCAGCTCATCCAGGAGACGCTGGAGCAGGCGCGGCTGGCGGACGAGATGGGCTACGGCGTCTGGTGGCAGGTGGAGCACCACACCGCCGTGGAGTTCAGCTACAGCTCCGCGCCGGAGATCATGCTCACCGCCATCGCGCGGAGCACGAAGAACCTGCACGTCGGACACTCGTCGGTGCTGGCGCCCACGCGCTTCAATCATCCCATCCGGATCGCGGAGCGCGCGGCCTTCATTGACCACCTGAGCGGGGGCCGCTTCCAGCTGGGACTGGCGCGCAGCACCATCCCGGAGTGGCGCACCTTCAACATCGAGCCCGACTCCACGCGCGGGCAGATGCAGCAGGCCTTCGAGCTGGTTCCGAAGCTGTGGACGCAGGACAAGGTGTCGTGGGACGGGCCGGACCTGCGGCTCAAGGACGTCAGCGTCATCCCCAAGCCGTACCGCAAGCCGCACCCGCCGCTGTGGCAGGCGTGCTCCAGCCCCGCGTCCTTCGAACAGGCGGGGCGCAACGGCGTGGGCGCGCTGGGCGTGACGCTCTGGGCCTCTCCGGAGGAGGTGGCGGAGATGATCCACATCTACCGCGAGGCCCTGCGCACGCGCTGCGAGCCGGTGGGCGCGTTCGTCAACGACCAGGTCGCCTTCTTCACCTTCGTGCACTGCGCGGACAGCGAGCGCGAGGCGATGGAGAACGGCGCCGCGAAGGCCGCCGCCTGGTACACCAGCGGGTCGTTCACCTTCTTCGAGGCGAAGGACGCCTTCGTGAAGACGGCCGCGGAGCTGGAGGTGCTGGCGAAGGACCCGGCGGGCGGAGGCCTGACAGGCCAGTACCTGCGCAAGAAGGACCCGAACGCGCCGCAATCCCAGGCGCAGCGCCTGCTGGGCCGCATCATGGGCGGGGAGCAGGTCCCGGATGAGCAGGTCTGGGAGGTGCTGAGCGCGCAGGACTCACTCATCGTCGGGACCCAGGAGCAGGTGCGCGCGGGGCTCAAGCGCTACCAGGCGCTGGGCATCGACGCGCTCATGTCCTTCCACCAGGTGGGCGCGCTGGCGCACGACAAGGTCCTGAAGAGCATCCGGCTCACGGGCGAGCTCATTCCGGAATTCCGGACACCGGCCGCGCCGTAAGAGGGAAGGAGAGGGCAGGGGAGCGTGGAGGTCCAACACCCACGCTCCGCGCCACTTCTCCCGCGCGGCGGGACGGAGCAAGCTGAACTTCGTGTCCCGCCGCTCACAGCTGCTCCTCCTGCTCGGCGTGTCAGTGCTCCTGCACGCGGCGCTCCTCTTCGCGCTGTGGCGGAGCCCGTCCGCCAACGTCCGGCGTCACGAGCCGTCGCAGGTCATCGAGATGGAGATCGTCACCCGGGACGCACGCCCCGCGCCGCCCGTGCCGGAAGAGGAGCCGAGGCGCTCGCCAGCGCGTCCGGAAGAGCGCGAGCCCTCCACGCGCGCCCGGAAGAAGGACGAAGCGCCGGCGCAGGTGGCGGAGCGCGAACCCTCCACGCGCGCGGGGAAGAAGGACGAAGCGCCAGCTCCACCCGAGACTCCCGGGACCGCCGCTTCGGAGCCCATCGCGGAAGCGCCCACCGAGCGCGCGTCACCTCCGGTCCGGGATGTCCCGCTCCAGCTGGAACCGCCCGGGCTGCTGGGCGGTGGGCTCCTCAAAGGGCCTCCGTCAACGGGGCGGACGATCCGCAACGTCCCCGGCTCGGAGCCGGACCCCAAGGCCCTGGCGGCCCGTGAGGCGGAGGAGGCGCGTCAGAAGGTGGATGGCTGGGCCAAGGATGCGACCGCGTCCTCGCGAGCCACGGGCGCGACGCCTCCCTACTTCGCGAAGCTGCGCCAGGGCTTCTCCGAGCGGCTGGTGAACCCGCCCCCTCCCGACACCGATGTGCTCGTTCGCCGGCTGAAGCGCGAGCAGCTGGAGTCCATCGAGCGCTTCGGCAAGACGGGCACTCCCTTCGCGCCCCAGGCACGCGACGTCCGCCGGGAGACGTCCGACCGGCTGCGCGCGGCCGTGGAGGCCGGGCGCGCGGCGAACGTCTATATGACGGACGTCACGGCCCCCGTGCTGGCGCTCGTCGCCATCGTGGAGGTGCGGCAGGCGCGCGACGGCAGCCTCATCGACCTCCAGGTGCTGGAGGGCTCCGGGGACCCGAAGTTCGACAGCTGGGCGGTGTCCCACCTGCGGGATGCGCTCGCCAGCGCGGAGGCTCCCACGGACGGCGGCGTGGGCATCCGCGAGGACGGGATGCGGACCCGCTGGCGGTTGGAGGAGTACCTCGGCAACCCCCGCGTGCGGATCCACCTCATCTCCATCTACTGATTCACTCCGTTCCAATGCCGCCGATGCGGTCGCCCGTCGCGGCGTCCAACACGTGCAGGGCGCTCCAGAGCGGCACGTACACCCTGCCGTCCCGGACCCAGATGGCCGTCAGCATGGAGAGGGAGTGGGACTCGGGCAGGGCCACGTCCCAGGCCACGGCGCCGGTGCGCAGGTCGCGCTTGATGAGCTGCGCGCCGCCCTTCTCCAGCGCATAGACGACGTAGACGGCGTCCTGCGTGATTTCCCCCACCTCCGGCGCGGTGTCCCGCAGGAGAAGCGGATCCTTCTCCGACACGGTGTCGTGCCACAGCGGCTTGCGGTTGCCCGGCGCGTACAGCCCCACCAGGGGCACCTGCGTCCCCGGCCACCGCGTGCCCAGCGCCAGCGTGTAGCCACCCGTGCGGAAGAGGTACTTGGTGGAGAAGCCGCGGATGTCGGAGGGCGGGTAGCTGGAGCGCTCGCAGGAGGTGGGGTGCTCCGCCGGCCGGCTCATGTTGCACGTCTGGGGACTCAAGGGCGGCGTGGCGCAGCCCTTCGGCGCACGGGGCGCGGGCTTCGCGGTGGCCGTGAGCGTGTCGAAGAGCAGGTGCTGGTGGTCCACCAGCTCCACCCAGACGGACGTCGTGTCCCCGGGCGGGATGCAGAGCCGGCGCGGCGAGTCCGTCAGCGGCACGCGCCCCAGCCGCTTTCCGGTCTCCAGCTCCAGCAGGTTCACCGTGCGCTGCTCGCTCATCACCAGCCGGCCGTTCTGGGCGATGACCTTCGTGTAGCGGGAGGCGTCCGGCCCTTCCGAAGGCGACGACTCCCAGAGCTTCTGGAACGTCCGGCCGTCGAACGCGGCGATGAAGTGCCGGAAGCCAGAGCCTGGTTCGTGCACGCTCACGTGGCCGACGATGTCCTCCGTCCCATCGCCGTTGACGTCCACGAACGCAGGCGCGCCCCGCTCCACCCACTGGATGCGCTCGGGTGCGGGCTTGGGCGGCTCGGGCGGAGGCGCGGGGATGACCGGAGGCGCAACGGGGCGGACGGCCGCGGGAGGCGGGGTGCGAATGGGCTCGGGCGCTTCCGGTGCTCCTGCGAGGAAGAACACCGCGCCCATGACCCCCATCAGGACCATCACCGCGACGCCCGCGAGCATCATCAGGACCGTCTGGTTCGCCTGGGCGGGCGGCGGCGCACGCGGGCCGGGATGCACCGGAAGCGGGCCGTCCAGGTCGAAGGCGTGGCCGCAGTAACCGCAGGTGTAGTGCGTCTTCGCGGTCTGGGGCGTGAAGGGCGCGTTGCAGTGGGGACAGCGCGAAGCTCTGGGCCGGGCCATGACACCGGGTGTAGCACTCCATGCCCACGAGGTGGCTGAAACACGAAAGCCCCCTCCCTCCGCGAAGGGAGGAAGAGGGCTTTGCGCGCTCACGCCGGTGTCAGGCGACGACTACGCACCGTGGCGAGCAGGGAGACGCCCGAGTACGCGGAGCAGCCGCGCACGTAGAGGTCCGCGTCACCCGTGCCGCCGGCCTGCGTCACCGTCAGGGTCGTGGAGCCCGCGGGGACGGTGATGGCGTAGTGCTTGAAGGAGCTGGCCGCGCCGGAGATGCCGGTCTGGTTCAGCAGCGTCTGCGTCGGCTGCTGCGGGGCGTTGATGGTGGTGTTGATCCAGCTGGCGAAGGACGACGCGCGGCCGTACATGCCCGCGTACGACGCGTCGGCGCAGCCGTAACCCCAGCTCACGATGCCCGCGAGCACGCGGGTGCTGCCATCTTGTAAATGCCTTGGTCGACGATTTATTGTAACTGGATAACTACTGTGATGGGGTTGGTGTGACTGCTACAACGTGTCACGTGTGACACGCGCCCCGGTGCGGGATGTCTACTCGGCGACGAAGGTGAAGCCGGGAGACACCTCCAGGCGGTAACCGGGGTCCTCGAAGACCACGCGGGTGCCGGTGCCCTCCAGCATGTCTCGCACGTGGCTCACGTGGACGCGCAAGGCGTTGTCATGCAGGCGCGGGTCGTAGTCCGCGTTCCACATGGCGCGCACGCAGTCCTCCTTCGGCAGGATGCGGCCCGGCTGACGGGCCAGTGCGTAGAGCAGCCTTCGCGGCAGGGCTCTGCGCTCCAGGGAGACGGTCTTCCCCGGGGCTCGCAGCTCGTGACGGCGGGCGTCCAGCACCACCGCTTCCGGCGCGGGCGCCTGCGGGAGGGAAGCGGCTTCCGAGGCGGAGGCGAGTGGCCGGGTCAGCTCCGCCATCAGCTCGGGGTCCACTCCGCTCCCGGTCCCCTCGCGCGTGGCCTCCTCCAGGGCCTGCGCAGCATCTCGGGTGCGGCCCGCGTGACGATGGAGCGTGGCGCGGGCCAGGTGCCCCAGCGTGCGCTCCAGCGCGAAGTCGTCACCCCGGGCCATGGGCTCCAGTGCGGTGAGCAGCGCCGTGGCGCGCGGGGCGTCCGCGCTCCGGGCGGCGGCCAGGGCGGCCAGGGCGCGCTGGCGGGCGGCGATGCCGGGGCGCACCTCGCGGGGCTCCACGGTGATGGGCGCTGCCTCCGGCCCTGGCACGTCCAGCGTGCGCGCCACCCGGGCGGCCCGCATCAGCCCCACCACGCCGCGCGCCCGGACCTCCTCCTCCACCGCGTCCAGCTGGGCGTGGCCCTCCGCGCGCCGGCCCATTTCCAGCAGCATGCGGCCCGAGCCCACGCGGCACAGCAGCCGGACGAAGAGGTAGCCCGCCTTCTCCGCGCGGCCCTCCGTCTCCCTCAGCGCCGCGAGCGCCGCTCCGCGCTGTCCCAACTCTCCGCGCACCCAGGCCGCGATGCAGTCCAGCTCCAGCGCGAGGCGGGGGGCGCCCAGCTGGCCCAGGCGCTCCCGGGCGCTGGCGAGCGCGGCGTCGGCCTCCGTGAAGCGGCCCAGCCGGCTGAGGATGCCCGCGGACATGGCCGCCACCAGGGGGCCTCGCGAGTCGAGCGGCGCGTCCTCCAGCAATGACACGCATTGGGCCAGGGGCTCCGCCAGCTCGCTGTCGCGGCCTTCAATCCAGAGCATCAGCGCGCGGGCGTAGGCGCACCAGCCCAGCACGCGCCGGTCCCCGGTCGCGGTGGCGGCGTTGTCCAGCATCGCCAGGGATTCATCCAGCCGTCCCTGGAAGAAGCGCAGCGCGGTCCATGCCAGCAATTGCTGGAGGAAGACCTCCGCGCTGCTCGGCACCGGCATGGACTCCAGCGTGCGTTCGCAGGCCTCTGGCTCCAGCGCGAAGAGTGCCACCCGCACCAGCACGGCGCCCACGCCCTCGCGCAGGGCCTCGTTCGACTCCGGGTCCGGCGCTCCGGCGGCGGCCTCCAGCGAGGCGCGCAGGGCCAACAGCTCCGGATAGGCCCGGCGCAAATCCAGCAGCCGCACCCGCGCTCTCGCATGGGCCAGCTTCACCTGGGGCGTGCGCAGCGCGGCGGGCAGCGAGTCCAGCAGTCCCAGGAGCTCGCCCGCGGCGCCGTGGCGCACCAGGGCTTCCGCCTGCGCGACGATGAAGTCCGCGCGCACTTCATGCCGGCCGAGCGCCTGGAGGTGGCGGCACACCGCGCGCACCCGGACCACGGCGGGCAGGGGCTCCTCTTCCAGGATCTCCAGCAGCGCTTCGTGGCCCGCGCGCGCTTCGTCCGGCGACAGCAGGGACACCATCGCCTCGCGCACCAGGTCGTGCACGCCGTGCCGGCCCCGCGAGTCCGTCTCCACCAGCAGCTTCGCGCCCAGCTGGCGCAGCGCCTGGTCCGCCGCGTCGCCGGACAGCACCGGCCGCAGCGTGCTCGGGGTGAGCGGCAGCTGGCTCAGGGCCATCATCGCGGCCAGCCGCCGTTCGTCCGCGGGCAGCGCCGCGAGCGCCGCCCGCACCGGTTCGTCCCCGCCCGTGTCGCCCGCGTGGGCGCGGCGCAGGAGGAAGGGCAGGCCCCGCGAGCGGCCCCACGCCGCGTCGAAGCCGTCGCGCTCGCCGTAGAGCGCGTCCAGCTCCCGCCACAGCTCTCGCGCGGCCTCCTCCGGCAGGCCCTCCAGCCGCAGCTCCACCCGGTCCGGACTCGCCGCGTGCCGGGGCACCGACTCGCGCGAGGTGGCCAGCAGCGTGCCCTGCCGGAGCCGACCTCCCAGGTCCTCCACCAGCGCCGCGCGCTCCGGCGGCCCGAGCACGTGCAGGTCGTCCAGCACGCACAGGGCGCGGCGCGCCTCCAGCTCCCCCGCCAGCGCCTCCAGCCGGGACGCGTCCGACAGGGCCTGGGCCACGGGCGCTTCGCTCAGCAGGCGGCGCACGTCGTCCACCACGGTGTCCAGCGTGTCCCCGGGGCGCACGCGCCGGTGCACGACGGGCCCCCGGTGCTTCGCGGCCACCGCCGCCACCAGCGCGGACTTGCCCGCCCCGGGCAGCCCGTAGACGACCCCCGTGCGCACGCGCCTCAGCATGTCCTCCAGCCGCCGTACTTCCTGGGCTCGGCCCACGAAGACAGCCGGCGGTCCCAGCCCCGGAGCGGTTGGCGTGCGCATGGCGCGCGTCATTGTACGTCCATCCAGGCACGGTCCGTCACAGGCGCTTCAGGTGTCGTCCAGGCTGAGCGCGCGCAGGTGGCTGACGTCCCCCCAGGTCACCATCCGCAAGGACCCCTCATGGAGGTCGAACTGGTTCCAACCCGCGTTGAGGACGGAGAAGGCGCGCGGCGCGGCGGCGGGGATGCCCAGGCAGTGGCGCAACAGGGCGCTGAGCAGGCCGCCATGGGTGACCACCACGACGCGCGCCCCCGGATGGCGCGCACCCATTTCCTCCAGGCAGTGCAGCGCCAGCCGCAGGCGCTGGGACGCGCTCTCCCCTTCGGGCACCACGTAGTCGGCATGGCCCTCCGTGTACGCGGCGAAGACCGCCGGGTGTCGCTGGCCGGCCTCCGCGCGCGTCAGCCCTTCGAGCACGCCCAGCCCGCGCTCCCTCAGGCGCGCGTCCCGCTGGACGTCGTGGCCTGTCCTCGCCGCGATGCGGGAGGCCGTCTGCACCGCGCGGTCCAGGTCGCTGCTGTAGAGGGCCTGGAAGGGAAGGGTGGCCAGCCGCGCCGCGAGCGCCTCCGCCTGCCGCTGCCCTTCACGGCTGAGCATGCTGTTCAGGTGCCCCTGCAGGCGCCCCAAGGCGTTCCACTCCGTCTCCCCGTGCCGGAGCAGGATGAATTCGGTCGTCATGGCCCAAGCGTGGCGGGCGGGCTCCGGCGGAGCAAGACTCGCGAAGTGTCAGCCCGGCGCCGCCACCATCGGGCCACGGCCGTGCCTGCCCCTTCCTCCCGGGGATGTGTCGCATCGCTGAAACGCCACCGCGGCAGGCCGGGTGCCCGTGGGGCCCCGGCGTCTGGAAACCGCGGGGATGTCTGTGATTTGGCCCCGCAGGGCATGGCGCCTGCTCGCTGGCGAGCACGCTCCTGGGAATCGAGTCGTACAGCACTCTTGGACGGCTGTGACGCCACTGGACGCGCGTCCACCTTTCCGCGATTCCGAGCTAGGGCGTGTCTTCCTGATTCCGCGATGGGAGGACGGCGGGTTCTCCGTGGACGCCGGGCCGGAGGGGGAGACATCAATGAAACACGGTCAGAAGCTGGAAGCGATGAGCCTGGACGCAGGGCCACGGGAAACCCCGGAGCATGCACCGCGAAGGACTCACCGTTTCGGCTGGCTGAGAATGCTGGGCGTGGACGCGGTCCTCATCGCCAGCTCGCTGGTCGCCGCCACGATGCTGCACTTCGCGGACGGGCTGTCTCCGGCCTGCAAGGAGGTCCTGCCCCGGGCCGTGGCGCTGCTGGTCGTGGTGCGCCTGGTGACGCTCATCTGGCTGGGCCTGCACCGCTGGTCCTTCCACCGCTCCGGCATCCACGAGGCGGTCCGGCTGGAGCTGGCCAGCCTCGCGGGCACCATCGTGTTCGAATTGCTGCGCACCGTCTTCTTCATGGAGTCGCTGCCGGGGCAGGTGGTCGCGCTGGAGTTCTTCGTCACCACCACGCTGCTGGGCTTTCACCGCTTCGCCCCGAGAATGGTTCGACAGTGGTACCTGGACCGTCAGCGGGCGCGGGCGCAGGGCTCCCAGCGGACCCTCATCGTGGGCGCGGGCAGCGCCGGGGACCTGCTCCTGCGCGACCTGGTGCGCGACCGCAACAGCCCGTGGCACGTCATCGGCCTGGTGGATGACGACCCCGGCAAGCAGGGCACGTACCTCAACGGCAAGCCGGTGCTCGGCGTGCTGGACGCGCTGCCGGAGTTGATGAAGAAGCACCGGGTGACGCAGGTGCTCATCGCCATCCCCCGGCTGTCCCCGGAGCGCACCCGGCACCTCTTGAGCCTGTGCCGGCACCAGAGCGTCAGCTTCAAGATCATCCCGGCCTCGTTCGCGTACCTGGACCAGAAGATCACCGCCGCCATGCTGCACGACCTGTCCCCGGAGCACCTGCTGCCCCGGGATGCCATCTCGTTCGACCACGACGAGGTGCACCGGCTGGTGACGGGCCGCCGCATCCTCGTCACCGGCGGCGCGGGCTCCATCGGCAGTGAAATCGTCCGGCAGGTCGCGGGGCACTCGCCCGCGTCGCTGGTGGTGGTGGACATCAACGAGAACGAGCTCTACCTGCTGGTGCGCCAGCTGCAGGCGCGCTACCCGCACGTGCCGGTGCACTCCGTGGTGGCGGACATCCGCGACCTGGACCGGCTGATGCGCATTGGCCAGGAGTTCGCGCCGCAGTACGTCTTCCACGCGGCGGCGCACAAGCACGTGCCCCTGATGGAGGACTCGCCGGAGGAGGCCATCAAGAACAACGTCTTCGGCACGCAGAACGTGGCGCGCATGGCGGACGCGTGCGGGGCGGAGCGCTTCATCCTCATCTCCACCGACAAGGCGGTGAAGCCCTCGTCGGTGATGGGCGCCTCCAAGCGGCTGGCGGAGATGGTCATCCGCGACATCGCCGCGACGTCGCGCACCACCTTCTGCGCCGTCCGCTTCGGCAACGTGCTGGGGTCCGCGGGCAGCGTGGTGCCGCTCTTCAAGCAGCAGATTCAAGCGGGCGGCCCCGTCACGGTCACCCACCCGGACTGCACCCGCTACTTCATGATCATCCCGGAGGCGGTGGGCCTGGTGGTGCTGGCCGGCCTGGGCGGCTACGGCGAGCTGTGCATCCTGGACATGGGAGAGCCGGTCCGCATCGCGGAGCTGGCCGCGAACATGATCACCATGACGGGCCTGGTGCCGGACAAGGACATCTCCATCGTCTACACGGGCCTGCGCCCCGGAGAGAAGCTGGAGGAGACGCTCATGTCCGAGGAGGAGGAGCTCACCCAGCAGGTGCGCAACCGCATCAAGGTGGCCCGCAGCCCCGCGCCGCCCGCGGACTTCCAGCTCCAGCTCAAGCGCCTGGACCGCGCGGCCCGCGCCGGTGACTCCAGCGACGTGAAGCGCGCCCTCCAGGACCTCATCCCCGCGTACACCCCGTCGAAGATGACGGGGACGGTGGCGAAGGTGTTGCCCGCCTTCGCTCCCGCGAAGCCGTCCTCGGCGGAGCAGAACGTCAGCGCCTGACCCCACGCGGCCCCGGCCGTCGATGAGGAGCCCCGGTCTCCCGTGCCCCTTTCGGGGCGGGAGGCCGGGGCTTTTCGTCATGGGAGGTGCTGGGAGCGGTAGGCCGGAAAGAAGCTGCTGGCGGGGTGGCCTTCCGAAAGCGAGGCGTACACCGCCGCGTCGCAGACGATTTCGTGCGTGTGGATGCGGCCGCTGGCGTTGGAGAAGCCGCGCTTGAAGTCCTCCAGTCCGTCCCCCGGCGAGAGCCCGCCCCCCAGGTGGAGCGGAAGCCCCAGTTGCACGCACAGGGCGCTCATCTCGCCGAAGACGTTCTTCGCCGGTGAGCGCGCCAGGTGCGCGTCCGCCGTGCCGCCCAGGTAGTAGTGCAGGAGGCCGTCGCTGCGGACGACCAGGGCCGCGGAGGCGACCGCCCCATCCGGCGCGCGCGTCGTCGCGAGCCAGGCCTCCGGGGATGCGAACAGCTCCTCGAAGTACGCGTCGGAGAAGAAGTACCGGCGGCACGCCTGGTCCCGGACCATGGTCTGCCGGTACACCTCGCGAAATCCCGCGCGCTCCTCGGGGGGCGCGTCCCGGGCCGCACGCACGGTGCTCACGAATCCCAGCCGGATGTTTCGCCGCATGTGTCGGCGATGCATCTCCCTCAGTGTGAGCGGGCGGCATGGGTCCACGAAGAAGACCTCGTTGCGCGCCGTACCACCCGAGAAGCAATGCGGTCCCTGGACTCGCTCCCTCACGAAAATGCTGACCAGTTCCGTGCCCCGCCAATCCACGGCAGGTGCTGGCACCTCGCTCCATCCGTCCGTCACGCCGCCCGGAAATCCATACGGCGAAATGGCGTCGCGGTACGAAGTCCCTTCAATCGCTCGCACGATGAGTGGGATTCGCAGCGTCCTGCGTGTATCGGTTTCTTCAATCGCCAGCGTATGGGTGACCTGCTCCGCGCGCAGGTGGTTCTCAGAGCGGAAGTACTGCCCGGACAGCGCCGAGGCGCCCGCGTCGGGAACCAGCATGGCGCTCGCCTGCCCTGTCCTCGTCATACACCCACCCCCCACCCCTGATACCTCACATGCTGGCTCAGGCGGACAGGCCCATGGGGCCTTGGACTGACGACCCACGGGCAGTCGTCATTTTCTTTTTGTCTAATCACAAAGGAATTACGTGGGCCGCCAAAGCCTTTGGGCGTCCAGTGAACGCACTCCGGCGTTCCCACAACAGGGTAGCCTACCGGGCGGTTGACGGGAGCTACCCCACAGGACCCCCCTGATGTTGGAATCCCGTCGTCGCAACTCTGGTCGTGCCCTGTCGTCCCTGTTGTCGCTGACCCTGCTGGTGGGTGGTGCTTGTGGCCCCCAACCCGAGCAGGACGGTGCCAGCACGGCCAGTCCCAACGGAGATAACACCCCGGGAAGCACCGAAGTCTCCACCCCTGGCGCGGACACGCTCGCTCCCTCTTCCCCCGAAGAGCAGATCGCGGTGGGTCCCTCCGAGCCGGAGACCGAGGCTGCTCCCACCACTCCGGAGGCGGACGCCCCTGCCGCCGCGGAGTCGCCTGCCACCTCCACCGAGGAGGAGGCCCTTGGCACCACGGCCCAGGCCGCCACCAGCCTGCGCACGGTCGCGGCCTGGGAGACGCTGTTCCTGAACCGCTGGAACTCGGAGCACACCTCCAGCTTCCTGCCGAAGAGCCAGTCGCTGGACAGCTGGCAGTTCTACGACCTCGCCTACGGCGTCGACGGCAACACCGCGATGTATCGCGCCACCGGCAAGACGCAGTACATGGACCGGGCGTTGCTGTATGTGAACAACATGGTCAACCACGCGAAGGTCTCCTCTTCGCTGCCCAAGAGCCAGTTCAAGGACAGCTACCTGGGTTGGGCGTCTGCCCGCTCGGACACGCTGGGCCAGGAAGTCCCCCTGTTCGAGAGCTACTGCTGGCGTTACGTGACGCGCATGCTGCGCACCATCCGTGAGACGCCCGCGCTCTACAACAACAGCACGTACAAGACCCAGTACGACAAGCTGCTGGCGTTCACCGAACGGAACATGTTCGAGAAGTGGAACAAGCGCGGCGCGAACAGCTACCTCTACCGCGTCAATACGCACATGGCGTCGCACTGGGCGTACATCGCCATGGACCTGTCGAAGATGACGACGGACGCCACGAAGAAGGCGACCTACCTGACCGTCTTCAACAACATCAACCGTGACATGCCCAACAACACCTCGTCGCTGCGCGGCCAGTTGATGACCAGCCCGGTGAACTCCTCCGCGTACTTCTGGGCCGCCGAGTGGGGCTCCAAGAAGCGCCCGGGCCAGGACGTGGCGCACGGCAACGGCGTGATGGCCTACATCGTGGAAGCCCACGACGCGGGCATGGAGTGGACGGACGCGGACATGCGCAAGTTCGTCGTCACCCTGAACAACGTCATCTGGCCGTCCGCCAAGAAGTACGGCAACTACGTGGACGGCACGGGCAGCGGCACGGGCTGGTTCAATGACGGCCTGGTGAAGCTGGGCCGCTACAACGCCGCCCTCCAGCAGCGTCTGGAGACCCACACCGTGGGCCAGAACACCCAGTACTACGGCAACGGCGCGCTCAACGCGAAGCTGCTGGGCGCGGGTTCGGCGCTCTAAGCCGAATTCCACGATGTGAAACAAACACCCCCTCCTCCCGCCCGAGCGCGCGGGAGGAGGGAGTGTGCGAACGCTCCAGGTAATGCCGGGGTCCGTGGACCCGGTCTTGCCTGGAGTTTTCGCATGTCTTCCCGCATCTATTTGTCCTCGCCCCACATGGGCGCGCTCGAGCGCGGCTACGTCGACGACGCGTTCGCAAGCAATTGGATTGCCCCCCTGGGCCCCCACGTCGATGCCTTCCAGGAGGAGTTCGCCCGGTGCGTGGGAGCGCCGCACGCGCTGGCGCTGAGCTCCGGGACGGCCGCGCTCCACCTGGCGCTCCAGCTGGTGGGCGTGGGGCCCGGCGACGACGTGCTGGTGAGCACGCTCACCTTCTCCGCGTCGGTGAATCCCATCCGCTATCTGGGCGCCTCCCCTGTCTTCATCGACAGCGAGCGCACGTCCTGGAACATGGATCCCGCGCTGCTGGAGGAGGAGCTGGCGATGCGGGCCCGCCTGGGCCGGCTGCCCCGCGCCGTGGTGGTGGTGCACCTGTATGGCCAGAGCGCGGACCTGGATCCCCTCATGGCCACCTGCGACCGCTACGGCGTGCCCGTGGTGGAGGACGCGGCGGAGGCCCTGGGCAGCACCTACAAGGGACGGGCCCCCGGCACGGTGGGCCGCGTGGGCATCTATTCGTTCAACGGCAACAAAATCCTCACTACGTCCGGCGGCGGGATGCTGGTGTCCGCGGACGGCGAGCTGGTGCAGCACGCGCTCAAGCTGGCCACGCAGGCGCGAGACACGGCGCCGCACTACCAGCACTCGGAGATTGGCTATAACTACCGGATGAGCAACGTGCTGGCCGCCATCGGGCGGGGGCAGCTGCACGTGCTGGAGGACCGGGTGGCCGCGCGCCGCGCGAACCACGCCTTCTACGCGGAGGCCTTCCGGGACCTGCCGGGCATCCAGTTCATGCCGGAGGCCCCGTGGGGCCGTCACACGCGCTGGCTGACGACCCTCACCATCGACCCGGAGGCGTTCGGCGCGGACCGGGAGGCGGTGCGCACCGCGCTGGAGCGGGAGAACATCGAGGCGCGGCCGGTGTGGAAGCCCATGCACCTTCAGCCCGTCTTCGCGAACTTCGAGCGGCGGCGGGGCAGCGTGGCGGAGGACCTGTTCCGCCACGGCCTGTGCCTGCCGTCCGGCTCCAACCTCACGCGCCGGGAACTCGAGCGGGTGGTGGAGGCGGTCCAAGCCGTTCCCCGGAAACAGGGGCTGCGGACGGCGGGCTGACCTGGGCCTGTTCCTGCTGCCGGAGCGCCACGACCCTGGCCTCCGGCCGCGGGGTGCCCATGAACTTGTTCAGGGTCGCCTCGCTCGTGAAGGAGATGCCCTGGCGCCGCAGCACGCGCACCACCGTCAGCGCCAATATCTTCAGGTCCAGCGCCAGGCTCCATTGGTCCACGTACCAGACGTCCTGCCGGAAGCGCTCCTCCCAGGAGAGCGCGTTGCGGCCGTTGATCTGCGCCCAGCCGGTGATGCCAGGCAGCACGTCGTGGCGCCGCGCCTGCTCCGCCGAGTAGCGCGGCAGGTACTCCACGAGCAGCGGACGCGGCCCCACCAGGCTCATGTCGCCCCGGAGCACGTTCCACAGCTGCGGAAGCTCATCCAGGCTGGTGGAGCGCAAGAGCCGCCCGGCCCAGGTGAGGCGCTGCTCGTCCGGCAGCACCTGGCCGTTCGCGTCCGTGGCCTCCAGCATCGTGCGGAACTTGAAGACGGTGAACAGCTGGCCATTCTTCCCCGGGCGCGGCTGCCGGAAGAGGACGGGGCCGCCCAGGGTCAGACGGACGAACAGCCCCGTGGCGGCCATCACGGGGGAAAGGCATATCAATCCCACTCCTGCCGCCACCACGTCGATGCACCGCTTGAGGAACAGCCCGGTTCCTGCCTGTCTTTGCATGGGGACGTCGCTCCTTGAAGTCGGAAAGGCTAGAAATCCTTTCAGTCCTCCACCACGACCCCTGGGACTCAGCCTGTTGTCGGCTCCCGTGCATCCACGGGGCCCGAAGGGACGGTCCGGAGCGCTTGCTCGGGCTCCGGGGCCGTCAGCCGCCGCCAGACGCGCAAGGTCAGCCAGACGCTGCACGCGAGTTCCGACACCCACCCCAGCCCCAGGGCCCATGCGGCCCCCACCGGGCCCACGCGCGGCACCCACACCGCGCTGCCCAGCGCGACCACGGCCACGGAGACGACGAGCAGCACCACCTGGCCCTTGAGCTCGCGCGCCGCGGTGAGGCCCACCGCGAGGCTCAAGCAGACGTACTCCAGTGCCGCCGCCCCCATCAGCCAGACGAACAACGTGAGATTTCCGGCATAGGCGGCGCCGTAGAAGAGCGTCAGCGCCCACCGGCCGAGCAGCGCCGCACCGGCGATGGCGCACAGGCCCACCCCCGCGGACGCCGCAGTGAAGCCCGCCAGCACCTTGCCGTAGCGGCGCGCGTCCCCCGCCGCGTGGTAGCGCCCCAGCCGGGGGCTCACCGCCTGCCCCAGCGAGTGCACCACCCGGCCGCCCAGCGCCGCGAAGTACGCGAGCGCGGCGTACATGCCCAGCTCCGCCGGGCCCGCGTGCGCCTCCAGCAGGTAGCGGGGGATGTTGGGCCGCAGCGCGCCCATCAGCGCGGTGAGGCCCAGCACCCAGCACAGGAGGAAGAGCGCCTTGAGCCGCGTGCGCTCCGTGCGCCACGGCGTGCGCCAGAGGGTGCTCCAGGGGCGCACGCCGGGGAACTCGCGCCGGAGCGCCCGCGCGTCGAAGACGAAGAGGACAATGGCCCAGGCGAAGGCCATGGCCGCCGCGCCGGCGATGGGGCTGTGCGTGAGCCACAGCGCCAGCGGCACCAGCACCACGGACAGCACGCTCTTGGCGATGGTGGACCGGGCGATGAGCCCCAGCCGCTCCACCTTCTGGAGCGCGCCGTAGAAGACCTCGCTCACCGCCTCGAAGCCCTTGGCCAGCGCCACCAGCGCGATGACCCAGCCCGCGTGGAGCGAGTCCGCCATCCCCGTGGCGATGGCGCAGCACACCGCCACGCCCGCGACGACGTTGAGCACCATCAGGCCCAGGTAGTGCTCGAAGCCGAAGGCGCTCCGGGCGTCCGTGGCCTGGAGCGTGCGCAGCTGCATGCGAGACATCAGCAGCACCGGGGCGGTGATGGCCAGGGCGAGCGCGAACTGGCCCACCTCCTCCATGGTGGCCAGCCGCGCGAAGGCCACCAGGACGCCCCATTGCGCGAGGGCATAGATGAGCCCGGCGGAGAGTGACCAGACGAAGTTGCTCCCCACCGAGCGCGCTGTCATGACCGGGCCGCCGCGCGCTGCAGTACCTCTGACAGCCGTTTCGCCGCGATGTCCGCGGAGTAGCGCTCGCGGCCCAGCTTCCCGGCCAGCGTGCCGGCCTCCGCGAGCCAGCGCGGGTCGCGCAGCCGCTTCGCCAGCATGGCCGCCGCGGCGGGGATGTCCTTGGGCGGCAGCCTGAGGCCAAAGGCCTCGCGGTCCAGCAGCTCCGCCTGCCATCCGCCGTAGTTGAGCGCCAGCGGCCGGCCCGCCGCGAGCGCGTCGAAGAACTTGTTGGCGGAGTTGTCCTGCATGCCCGGCACGTCCGTGAACATCGACGTGGCGATGGTGGCCGCGCTCAGCACCGCGGGCACCTGCTCCTTGGGCACGCTGGGCAGGAAGAAGAGGTTCTGGTTCTTCACGCCCAGCCGCTCCGCCAGCGCGTGCAGCAGGGACTCCTCGCGGCCCTTGCCCATGATGACGAAGCGGACCTCCGGGTCCAGCCTCCGCATCTCCGCGGCCACCCGCACCAGGTACTCCACGCCGTTCACCAGCCCCAGCGTGCCCGCGTACAGCACCATGGGCCTGTCCCCCAGCCACGCGTACTTCTGCCGGAACTCCTGGCCCGTGGACGCCGGCACCTGGAAGCGCTCCGGGTCGCAGAGGTTGGGGATGATGGTGATCTTCTCGGACGGCACGCCCGCCGCCTCCACGCCCGCCTTCATGCCCGGCGACAGCGCGACGATGTGCTCCGCGCCCGCGTACGCGGCCCTCTCCAACAGCTGCGCGGCCAGGATGGCGGAGCGGCTCTTGAGCGCGCCCACCGCGATGGGGATGGCGGGCCACAAGTCGCGCACCTCGAAGACCATGGGCCGCTTGTTCCACCGCGACGCGGCGATGCCCGGCACCGCGATGGTGAGCGGCGTGCTGGTGGCGAAGAACACGTCCGCGGGCAGCTGCGCGGCGCGGCGCGTGGAGTTGACCGCGAAGTGGCTGAAGGCCCGGATGCGGTCCGGGTAGCTCATGGCGTTGTTGTACGGCACCGGCAGCCAGTGCACCTGGATGCCGCTCTCGTTGGACTCGCGCCAGCCCTTGCCCGTTCCGCCGTCCGTGCGCGTGTCGGAGGTCACCATGTGGACCTCGTGGCCCATGGAGACCAGGCGCCGCGCGAGCTCATAGGAGCGCGTGCCCCCGTGCATGGTGGGGGTGTTGAAGTACTGATGCAGATAGACGATGCGCATGTCAGGCGGCTCCTGTGAATGAGGGTTGGGGAAGGGGG